>HF986506.1 GCA_000431495.1 Firmicutes bacterium CAG:791
GGGAGAGATGCGTGACCGCACCTTCCTTCCGCACGGCGCATTTACGGCCGGCGAGGTCTTCAATGAAAAGCCGGAGGATATTCCGGCCTTCATCGGCGACAACGGATACTTCTCCACGATGTTCGATTTCAACGAGACCATCTTCGGCAGCAGTGAAAAGGGCTGGTACGATCAGACTCCGATCACCCCGAATGACTACCGCAGCTGCTGCTTCGCCAGCCAGAAAAAGATCGGCGACATCGGCATGCTCTCCAATATCATCGAAAACCACGATGAACCGCGCGGCGTTTCCCGCTATATTCCGGAGGGGGAATGCACCCCCGCAGCGAAAAAACTGCTTGCCACAATGAATATCATGCTCCGTGGCCTTCCGTTTATCTACCAGGGTCAGGAAATCGGGATGGAAAATGTGAAATTCCAGTCGATCGACGAGGTCGATGACATTTCAACGCTCGATGAGTACCAGGTAGCTTTGAATGCCGGTCTTACGCCTGACGCTGCCCTCAAGGCAGTCAACCGCGTCAGCCGTGACAACGCCCGCACTCCGTTCCAGTGGGATGCTTCCGAAAACGCAGGCTTTACGACCGGTACGCCCTGGCTGAGGGTAAACCGCAATTATACAGAGATCAATCTGGAGAGCCAGAAGAAGGATCCGGATTCCGTTTACCAGTACTACCGCCGCCTGCTGGCCCTGCGAAAGGACCCGGCTTATGCCGAAACCGTCATATACGGCGAACTGGTTCCGGTCTTCGAGGATCAGGACCGCGTGATGGCCTACTACCGGAAGTCTGCTGACCAGACGCTGCTCGTCATCGGCAACTACAAGACACAGCCGCAGACCCTGACGCTCCCGGCAGAAATCAGGAAGATCGTGCTGAACAATCTCCCGCAGCTTAAGACAGACGGAAATGAAATTGTGCTGGAGGGATATCAGGCCGTCATTCTTGAAGTATAATTCTTGAAGTATAATTTGAAAACTACTGCGATACCGTAAATAATCCCTGTCGTGCTTATCTGCACGGCAGGGATTATTTACGCCGCCCGGATTCATCTCTATCTTGCTCTTTTGCTCTACAGAGATTATTTCCGCCGGCCGAATGCATCTCTATCTTGCTCTTTTCTTCCACAGGGATTATTTTGCCCCGTCCGGATACATCACTATCTTCCTCTTTTGCTCCATAGAGATTATTTCCGCCGGCCGGATGCATCCCCAGCTTGCTCTTTTGCTCCATAGGGATTATTTTGCCCTGTCCGGATGCATCTCTATCTTCCTCTTTTGTCCCACAGGGATTATTTCCGCCGGTCGGATTCATCCCCAGCTTGCTCTTTTGTTCCACAGGGATTATTTCAGCCAGCCGAATGCATCTCTAATCCGGGCTCCTGTAAAGTATCAGCGACCAAACTTTTACTACACAGGAAACTCTCGTATGGCTTCTGCTGATACATTATGTAAGAAACTTCCCCAGGATCGGCAAAAAGCAAAGTATTTTATCTCTTTCTGTTTCATTTTTTTGCCGATATGGTGATATACTATTCTGGTGAGAAAGTGAGGACAAAGATGATCAATTATCTTTCCGTGACCGAAGCAGCCAAAAAATTGGGTGTATCCGAGCGCAGTGTACGCAGTTATTGTGCCGATGGAAAAATCCATGGTGCCGTGCGAAAGGGAAAAACCTGGCAGCTGCCGGAAAACGCACAAAAGCCGGAGCGCATCAACAAGCGCGCAGAAACGCCCAAAACTCTCGCGGATGTATTGAAGAAAGAAAAAGCCGTGCGATTATCTGGCGGCATCTACCATAAAATTCAGATTGACCTGACCTATAACTCCAACCACATCGAGGGAAGCTGTCTCACCCATGACCAGACGAGATATATTTTTGAAACGAATACCATCAGCGTTCACGAAGGAGCCATGAAGGTCGACGATATCATGGAAACAGCCAACCATTTCAAATGTATCGACATGGTGATCGACAGTCTCTCCTATGCTCCAAACGAAGCCTTTATCAAACAGCTGCACGCCGTTCTCAAGGGCGGTACCTCCGATTCCCGACTGGATTGGTTTGCTGTCGGAGAATATAAGAAATTTCCGAACGAAGTGGGCGGGAAAGAAACCACACAGCCGGATCACGTTGCCTGCGAGATGCGTAAGCTGCTTACAGAGTATAACGCAATTTCCGAAAAGAGCTTTGACGATCTGCTGGAATTCCACTATCGCTTTGAAAGCATCCACCCGTTTCAAGACGGAAACGGAAGAATTGGTCGGCTTCTTCTGTTCAAGGAATGTTTGCGGCATAACATTGTTCCGTTCATCATCAGTGATGATTTGAAAATATACTATTACCGCGGTTTGCGCGAATGGAGAAACGAAAAAGGCTATCTTCGTGACACCTGCCTGACCGCGCAGGACCGATTTAAGAAGGTGCTGGATTATTTCAGGATTGAGTATCCGGACAAATGAGGCAGGGAGACTTAGTCAGTGACCAAGATTATGACCAAGTTAGTGATCAAGATAAATCACAGGACACCCTACATGCAGTCTTGGATTTTTGTATAACAGAAAAAAG
>HF986507.1 GCA_000431495.1 Firmicutes bacterium CAG:791
AAGCTCTTCGTTCCTCCAAGCTCTACGCTTGTTGTTTCCAAGACCTCATTCGGTCTTGTAATTTCTTCTCCCAGAAGATAAACTCTCGCCTGTTTTTCAAATCCTTCCGGCATATTCTTTTGCGTATTGCTATTATCCTTAACATAGAAATAAAACGGTGTTTTATCAATTTTAACGTTTGCCGGTCCGCTAATTTCTTCTAAATAATATGCCGTATTTGTCTCTATATCAGGATATTCAATAATTCCATTCGCATTGGTGCGAGTTGTTTTTACTAATGTATACGTTGTGCCGTTCTCATATTTCCAGAGCCCGAACTCAACATCAGCGAGTACATCGCCTGTATTTTTTTTATTTACCTTCTTTAAAGTAACTCCTTTTTTTGAAACCACGCTCCCTGCGTCTGCGAGTCTAAACCCCTCCAATGAAACCTTGTCTTCTATTCCCCTTAGATTTGCTGTATTCGAAATAGACTGTATCCACTGTCCCGGTGTATCACAAAACACCTCATATGTATAACAGATACGTACAGGTGTTTTGTCCGGAATTGTGATTTTCAGCACATTATGAACCTTTCCATTACCAGACTCAGGCTCATATGTATACTCACAATTGAATTTAGTCCATTCTTTTGAATCAGGATCCAGTCTTTCAAAAGTAATAGACAACAGATCCATTGATTCAAAACAGTTATAATAGACTCCTTCCGCAACATCTGTAAGAGTTAAATACTCACTCCCATTTTGAGATAAAGTAAGACCATCTTTATTAACTATAATTTTATAAGACAGTTGATTATTAGCATATTTTCCGTTTTCTTTAGTGCTTGTAATTTTCTTTTCAAGAATAGAATTCTTTGAGTCTTTGACCACCACCTGAGAGTTGTTACTTTCATAAATTTTCCCGCCGAACGTCACAGATACACCATTAGTAAATGTTGCGCTCGATTTAAAACTGTCGCTTTCATCCGGAGTCCAACTAGCTTTATCATTGATTTCGGCTTTCACATTCAGGATAATTTCTGTTTTTCCTTCCACATGACTAGCCGGTATTGTAATCTTATAGTTATTATTTTCTTTTTGGACATTAACATCGCATTGATCTGCTTTTCCGCCGTTGCATTTCAGAACAAATCCATCAAGGCAAAGCTCTCTAAGTGTCACCCCGTCTGGAAGCTGCTCTATGAGATCTACTTGATTCTTATTTCCATTCGGTGTATAGGTGATTTTCCATGATAAAATTCCTGTGCTTTCTCCTTCTTGATCCCCAGAATTCCATTTTATTTTATTTGAAAGCAATTTATCGTAATCATATGTTCCATCATCATTTCTGTTCTCCGTTGTTGGAACTTTGGATAGGAGTGGATGGTCAGGCGTATACGTATTTTTTCCACCCGACCTCACCTTGTTGTTAATATTTCCGGTATTCTCATAAGTGTTTATATTATTTTCGTCTATTTTTCCTGTCGAGAAATAAGTGAACTCAATTTTCTCTCCTTTCTCAAGACTATTTGAAAACGTGATCTCATAACCCTTATATTCTTCGCTATCAGAAAGACTCTCTATTTCGATTTTGGTTCCCGCATTATTAATTCCCTTAACCACTCCCTCATATCGCTGTATTGCTACAATATTGGCAATAGCGCGGATCTGATTTGCCGAATAATGTTGTTTTGCATCCAACGTATCCGTATAAGTCCAGGGCGCATCTACCTTTCCCTTATCTGCATTGATCGTCACTTTCCAATGTGCTAATACGCTACTACCTTCCTTGCTTGTACCAATTCCTTCCTTCGTAAGCGGGTTATAATCTTCCGGTCCGACCCATTCACTTTCTCCACGGCTCGGATTCGTCTCATTTGGTGGAGTTAAAATTGCTACATTCTTGTATTTTGTACCGCTACCTATCATCGTCTCTGCCCTGGTCTGATACGTGATGGTATACGTCCCTTGCGTGCTTCCTTCTCCAAAATAATACGGAAGTGCTATAATCTCACTCTCATTTCCATTCTCATCTTTAAGTGTGAGTTTATTATCTACAACATCATTCAAATTGAGGTTGTTTTCATTTAATTTATCCTGAAAATTCCAACCGTTTAAATCCGTATGTGATGCATTATTTATTGTTATCTCCCATGTAATAAGTCCCGTTTTCGAATCATATGTTCCTGATTTTTTAACCGTTGCGACGACATATTCATCCGTTGTAGTTGAAGAATTTCCAATGTCTTTTCCATCGTTTCCCTTGGATTTTCCTTCAACCGTATTTTTAACAGTTACCTGATTGTTTCCCTCTGGTATTTCAGCAGCTGTAGCCTCATATGAAATAGAGTAGATATCGCCCGCATTCATTTTAGGCAAAGTCATTTTCCATCCATTTTCGCTGCCCTCTGCCTTATATGTAGTGTCTCCAATCTTACAGGTAATATTCTGAATATTATCTACGACCACGTTTTCCATTATGTCTTGCAGTGTCACATCTGTGGCCGTTCCATATTTTGAAGAAACAGTAATTGTATATTTAATTTTTCTCGTTCCTTCTATTTTTACCGATTCTTTTTTTACTTGTAAATCAGATTCCAGATAATGCTTTCCACCATCTGACCAAGGCAAATCCAATGATCCGTCTTCATTTTTTCTGACTTCTCCTGCTAAAAATTCATAGCTAACAGTTCCTTCAAGTGCTGCATTTTTATTCTCATTGATTGCATTTTCATTAAACTTTAATTTGATTAATCCATCCTCAGTAATTTCATACGTCCCTGCCGATTCATCTGATGCTTCCCATGAAATTTGACCATTAGAAGGTAAAATCTGCTTTATACCTATTTCAGATAAATTAAGTTGATATATTACTTCTCCATTCTCCGGTAATGCTCCCTTTGGAATCGAATATCTCAATTTCACACGCAATCCCCAGGAAGGATTTAGTGTCGGGTAATTATTCAATAATTCCCACCCGCTCCAGGGATCATTCGGATTCTTGTTCACTAGTATCTGTTCAGGCGTAAACGATATGCTATTATCCTGTGTTCCTTCTCCCTCGTACGCCGCCATCAATACATACGTAGAGAAGCTTTCTGTCTCAAACTCTGCGTTTCCGTCCTCTGCAGCTTCTGCAACAACATCCGTCTCACCGCCGTGCATGTGAACCACTTTGGTGTCTGCGATCTGTTTTCCCTCGGGTACGTTCCACGGGATGCCGCCATCAAACTTCATGGTGACATGGACAGACTCTTTGGGCTGAATTTCTTCGCCGTCCTTGTCGAGTGAGATGTCATAGAGAACGCCGATCACATTGTCCGGATCCTGACCGAGGGTCTCGCTGATTTTCGCCATGATCTGGGGCATGCGGGCAGACTCGATGGGAGAAACTCTGACGATCGTTCCTTCCGGAATCTTCGCGTCTTTTTTTGCAGAGACAGTGACCATGAGATTTCCGCAGGTTCCGGTCAGCTGCTCCGTGTAGTCTTCGTCTTCCTGATAGACATAGGTGATCTTCGTGTTTTCCTTCAGAAGTTCGCCGTCCACATAGTAGGCGTACTTGCCGGCTTCGAGGACTTCCTTGGCGATGGAGGTAATTTTGTCTGTGCCGATTTCGGCGTACTGGTATTCATAGCCCTGGATGTAGGGTGCCGTCTTCGAGAGGTCATTGGTTCCGACCGCGAGAGGGAAAGCATAGTCTCCCTGGATGGCAGCGCCGGTGGTGTCAACGGCTTCGCCGGTCACTTCAATGGAAGCGATTTCCGGAGTGACTTCTTCCTTCTGGGCATAGGTAAACGTGATCGTCGCGGTATCGCCTGCGGCAATCTCATGCTCTGCTCCATCCATGGTATATGTATAGGAAGCTTCTGTGCGAATTTCTTCCTTTGTTTCTGTGGTGCTGGTGTTTCTGGTAAAAGCAGTGTCCTGCGGGAGTTCTTCCTCGCCCAAGGTGACCGTCTTCAGCTCATAGCCGTTGAAGCTCTTTGCTTTGTCGGAGATGGTGAAGGAATCGCCGGTCAGACCGACGGTGCCGCAGAGAATGGTTCCGTCCTCAGCAACGTAAACAGCCTTCAGAGATGCGGTATTTGTAACTTTCTTCTTCTGGTCAGCCTTTGCCGTCTCGTCCTTGGTGTCGGTTTTGTTTTCTTCTTTGGCTTCGTTTTTGGCTTCGCCCTTGGTTTCGTCCTCGGTTTCGTCTTTGGTTTTGTCCTTGGAGGCGCTGTCCTTCTTCGAGGTTTCCTTTGTGTTTTCTTTTGAGGTATCCTTCGTAGTTTCCTTTGTGGTTTCCGGCTTCGTGGTCACCTCAGACTTGTTGTCGGACTTTTCTTCTGTTTTGCCTTCGGACTTGTTGTCCGCCTTAGCGTCGACCTTGTTGTCTTCCTTGATGTCCAATTTGGCGTCGGTCTTATTTTCCGTCTTATTGTCGGATTTGACTTCGGCCTTGATGTCTTCCGTGCTCTCTGCCTTCTTTTCTACGCGGACAGAGGCCTTGGGAAGCTCCACCTTCTCTGCGAGCTGGTAGCGGGCGTTACCGTTCTCGTCCTTGTTCCATTCCTTGTCGAGCTCCGAAGAGAAAATATAGGTGCCCGCCTGATCCGGGTGGTAGGTCTCTTCGCCGTTCCAGGTAACGGTGACGGTTTGCTTCTCCTCATCTACCTTGACTTCGATCTCGTCCGGGAGCTCAAGCTGCGCGTATGCGGGAGCTTCCCCGGCAAAGTAGGTGCCGAGGTCTATGTCTTCTGTAATGACAGAGGTAATTTCCTTTGTCGAAGCTTCCGCGTTGTCGCCGGAGGCTTCGCCATTTTCCCCTGTGGTCGTGCCGGTGGAG
Organism: Firmicutes bacterium CAG:791; assembly: GCA_000431495.1. GTDB lineage: Bacteria > Bacillota > Clostridia > Lachnospirales > Lachnospiraceae > CAG-791. Next base: position 4,813 of record HF986507.1, read on the forward strand.
GCATCCGTGGAGGTGCCATTGGCGAAGGTGTCGGTGGCTCCGTTTATGGCTCCAGCGGTGTCATTTGTGGTTCCGGTGATGGTGCTATTCGTGATTCCGACGGTGCCGTTCGTGGCTCCGCTCATGGTTCCAGCGGCACCCTGTGATTCTGCGCCGGAGGCTTCGGTGGAAGTGCTGCCTGCGGAGGCATTCGTATTCTCACCGGAAGAGCCTTCCGTGCCGTTCTCTCCATTTGAATCAGAAGACTCCGAAGGTCCCGCGGCTTCCTGCGAATCCTGCGAACCTTCCGAGCTTACTGCCATCGGTTCTGCGTCTGCGAAGGGCGCGCCGTTCGTATCGTCAGAAGACTGTGCGACAGGATCCTCCTGTCCGCCCTGCTCCTGCGAATCATTTTGCTGCCCTTCCAGTTCCTGTGCGCTTTCCGCCCTGATGACTGCAGGCGACATCGCATTTGTTGCAGTTGACACGACCATAGCGGCCACACCAATCGAAGCGACAAATTTCCGGAATGCACGATTTTTCATAATTTCCCCCTATGTATTCCACACAGATTTATGTGACGTTCTGCTGATCTGGTTTGCTTCTGATAATTTTCCGATAATCGGCAGAAGTGCATACTACGACTAAGCTAACATATAGTAAATATTTTACCACCGGTCATTTATTTTGGTGTGTCTGTTGTACAGTATGCTTTTCAAATCAGCGATTCGCTTAATTTCCCATGTGCAAATTGTGTTCTTTCGCATTTTCGTCAGGAGTGGCGGAGTGGTTGTTTTGCATATCCACTGGTAAATTTACAGAAAATGAATGTTCTGATTTGGTGATTTTACAGTATAGGCAGGTGCTGGTTTGGGGGATTTTACAGCACAGGTAGGTGCTGGTTTGACAATTTTGCAGAAAGAGGGCGTCCCTGATCTGGTAACTCAGGGATCGCCCTCCTTCTGATGGATTTGCAATGCTTTATGAAATTTAGAATTCAGGGGACACAGCCCTCCGTTGAAATGCATCCCTGATAAGAATTTCCTGCGAGTCAGGATGCATTTCATCGCTGGGAATCATCCCTGCAAGACATTTCCTGCTAACCAGGATGCATTTCCCCACTGGAAATCATCCCTGCAAGACATTTTCTGCTAATCAGGATGATTTTCTCCACTGGAAATCATCCCTGACAGGGCTTTCTTGCTAATCAGGATGCATTTCATCGCTGGGAATCATCCC
>HF986508.1 GCA_000431495.1 Firmicutes bacterium CAG:791
GTATGCTTCGTGAGGAAGTCCGCAAAATGTGACTTCTTTGTGAATTTGATGAAAAAGTCCTTGACTTTTCGTCTCTGGTGACGCCAATCTGGATTACATGATCGTACTCGGCTCACAGGTGAGGGCCGATGGACCTGCGGTCATAACAAAATATCGTCTGGACAGAGCAAGGGAATATCTGAAGGACCATCCGGAGACCGTCTGCATTGTTTCGGGCGGTCAGGGGAAGAACGAGCCGGCGCCGGAAGCCGTCATCATGAAACAATACCTAGTCCAAAAAGGAATTCCGGAAGAACAGATTCTTACGGAGGACCGCTCGCTCAATACGATAGAGAATATCCGGAACAGCAAAGCGATGATTCTGGAACAGAAGGGTGCAGAAGGAGACGCGGAAATCGAGGACGACGTTGGCATTGTAACCAATAATTTTCATGTGTTTCGAGGCGTCATGTTGGCGCGTCATGCCGGGTTCCGGAAGGTTTCCGGGATTGCGGCATATACCAATCCGTTCTATCTTCCGAATAATATGCTCCGGGAAACCTGCGGAATTCTGAAGGATCTTCTGTGCGGAAACCTCCTGTAGGGCAGCATTCCGGGAAAAACTGTCATGACAGCCGGGATTTCTGCTATCATAGAATCTATGAAGAATCTACTCTGAAAAGAGAAAAGAGGAGGACGAAACACAATGGTAGATCAGAACTGTGCATATTGTATGGAAGGTGAACTGGTTGCAGCATTCGGCATTAAAATCTGCGAGCTTGAAAGTTGCAAGGTATATCTGTTCAAAGAGCAGAGCCACCCGGGCCGTGTCATCGTAGCGCACAAGAAGCATGTCAGCGAGATTACAGAGCTCACCGCAGAGGAAAGAGCTGCTTACATCGAAGACATCAATAAAGTGGCTGCAGCAATGCATGAAATTTTCCATCCGGATAAGGTGAATTACGGGGCATATGGAGATACCGGACATCATCTTCATTTCCATCTGGTGCCGAAGTATAAAGACGGTTATGAATGGGGCGGCGTGTTTGCCATGAACCCCGGAGAGAAGACTCTGACAGAGGAAGCCTATCAGGAAATGGTTGAGAAGTACCGCAAGGCGCTGGCACAATAAGGCCGAAGCGAGGAAAGTACCGGAGAAGATAACGGGACCGTTTCGGAGAATACAGCGAGGGAAGCTCTTAGCGAGCTTCCCTTGTTTTGATTTCGATCATCAGTGTCTGCTGCGTGGAAGCAGGCATCATTTCCCGGAGCATTTCGGCAAGCTGCTGCGGAGTTTCACGGAAGCCGCGTCCGATCCATTCGTCCAGAAGTCCGAACAGGCCATAGGAATAAAAGCGGGTCTCATAGGCTTGTGCCGGTGTCGTTTCGCTTTTTGCGGACATGACATGACAGAACGCATCATAGACGCAGGGAAGCTGCTCTGCATGGTAGATTGTCTCCAGCACAGGCTGGATCGAGGCGTTGAAGGCGAAAAAGTCCTCCACGTTCTCAGCTGTGTAGCGGCGGCAGTCCCTCATGCCGTGCTCACCGGCCCATTGATACCACAGAAGGACCAGCTTGAAGGTCAGAGCCTCGTCCTTGCCTTCAAAATTCCGGAACCACGTGGAGCGGTTGACGCCGGCGGCTTCCGTGATTTCCGTCACTGTAATTTTCTCAAAAGACTTTTCCTTCATGGCATGAAGAAGCGCATCGGCCATACATTCCTTCAGTAAATCAGATGTTCTCGGACTTGCTCCCATCGCTTTCTCCTTCTGAATTCCGATATTCCTTCCGATCTCTTGCATAAATCAGAAAGATCACATAGAATGCTTAGAGCAACAAATGTTGCATATTGCATCAGATGATACATTTTAGTAATGATAAATTGTGAAGGAACCGAAGTCAAGACAGAAGAGCGATTGACAGACAGAAGGGATATGGATCATGGAAAGAAAGGCAGTTATCACAGCAGATTCGTCTGCAAACCTGTTTTCGGCAAAGGACGCAGAATATGTTTCTGTTCCTTTGAGAATTATTACTGACGTGAAAGAGTACACCGATGATGAGAAGCTGGACGTACCCGGAATGCTGAACGATCTGAAGCACTATAAAGGAAAATCCAGCACGGCCTGCCCAAGTGTCGGAGACTGGCTGAAGGCTTTTGGGGATGCGGATGAGGTGTACGGCGTTTCCATCACCAGCCGTCTCTCCGGCTGCCACAATGCGGCCTGTATTGCAGCGAAGGATTACGAGGAGATGTATCCGGGACGCAAGGTGTTTATTCTGGATTCCCTTTCAACCGGTCCTGAGATGGAGCTCATCATTGAGAAGTATAAGGAACTGATCGGACGAGGGCTGCCCTTTGAGGAAATCTGCGGAGAAATCCAGAGGTATGCGGCAAGGACGCATCTGATCTTCTCGCTGGAATCTCTCACGAATTTTGTCCGGAACGGACGTGTCAGCCCGGCGGTGGCTGCGGCCGCAAATCTTCTCAGCATCCGCATTGTAGGAAGAGCCAGCAGCGAGGGTGAGCTTGAGCCGATTTATAAGAGCAGAGGGGAAAAGCGTGCAATCAGCCAGCTCTATGAGGTTATGAAGGAGAGCGTCTATGAAGGCGGCAAGGTTCGTATCCGCCACTCAGATAACGAAAACGCAGCACAGAAGCTTGCAGAGCTGATCCGGGCCGATTTCCCGGAGTGTGACCTGCAGATTGGGAGGAACAATGGCCTTTGCTCCTATTATGCGGAGAAGGGCGGAATTCTGGTCGGGTATGAAGCCAATTGATTCGAAGGTCTGCTAGAATAGAAGCATCTGATCAAGCGAAAACTGATCAAAAGAAAATCAGATGGAATCGAGCAGAACGAAAGGACAATCCGGCGGCATGGGAAAGAAATCAGTCAAAGAAGACAAAAGCATCTATCAGCTGGCCCGCGAGGAAGCGGACATGACGAGGGCGGAGGCGAGCGAAGCCATGGATTTTGTCTCCGAGAGCCGGATTGAGAAATACGAGAGCGGGCGTTCTCCGGTGCAGCCGGAGGAGGTTCTGGCGATGGCAAGAGCCTACAAAAAGCCAGGGCTTTGCAATTACTATTGCTCGCACGAGTGCCCGATCGGTCAGGAATACGTTCCGGAGGTCGAGGTGAAGGAGCTGGCGCAGATCGTGCTGAAGACGCTCTCGAGCATGAATTCGCTGGAAAAGGCGAAGGACCGGCTGATTGAGATCACGGCTGACGGAGAAATCTCGGATGATGAGCTCACGGATTTTGCCAGAATTGAGGAGGGCATAGATCAGATCTCCCGGGCAGCCGATTCCTTATCGTTGTGGGTGGAGAATACGATTGCATCCGGAAAGCTCCGAAAGGACAAGCTGGAGAAGGCCAGAGAGACCATTCAGAAAGAGGAGACCTGACCACGAGACACAATGTGCCGTGATGACAGCCTGTTTTAATTCGCCCAAACAGAGGAATAAGAGCATATTTTTCTCCAAAGGAGAACTGTAATCCAGCAGGGGCATATCCTAGAATAGAACCAACTTGAACAGAAAGCATAGCAAACAGCCCGGAGGAAACCGTTTCATGGAGATCCTTCCGGATGTTTGAGAAAGAAAGAGGTGGAGAAATGCTGAGTTTGCTGATTGTTATTCTGGTTATGGTTGTTTTATTTAAGGTGACCGGTTTCATGTTTCATATTGCCGGAAAGCTCCTTGGCGGGATCTTTGGAATCATCGGATGGCTGATCCTTGGCGGGCTGGCGATATCCGTGTTCGGCCTTGCATTGTTCGTCTTTCCGATCATTCTGATTGTCGGGATTGTCGCATTGATAGCCGCAGCGGCGCGGTAACAGAAAGCAGCGATGCGGCAGCAGAAAGCAACAGTGCACGAACATGAATCGGCAAGAGGAGGGAAATGCCATGTATGAAGTATATGACAGACAAAAGGAAATCGGGGAAGCCATCCGCGCCGGGGAAAGGGCTCTGGGAAGTCTTCGGGATGCAGAGCGACAGCTGAACAGTGCCGGAAACTGGGGGCTGCTTGATATCTTTGGCGGAGACACGGTTTCAGGACTGATGAAGCATCTGAAGATCAACAACGCCAGCAAATGCGTTGAGAGTGCAAGAAGAGATCTGGAGGTCTTCCGGGATGAGCTGGGAGATATTCAGGACATTGAGAATCTGAATGTGGATGTGGGCGGATTTCTGACCTTTGCAGACTTTTTCTTCGATGGATTTCTGGCCGACATCTTTGTCCAGTCGAAGATTGGTGACGGCAAGAAGCAGGTTCAGGAAGCCATCCGGAGAGTGGAGGATATTCTCCGAACGCTGCGGGCGGCACGGTAACCGTACCATAAATAACGTGATCGCACAGACAACGATTTATCAAAGTTCTATTGAATAATCAACAATCACCCTTTAAACTGCGATTGGTAAAAGCCTTTATTTTGAGATGTTGCCGGGCGTTAAGCCCGGCAAGTGCCCGAATAAAGGCCTTTTTTTGTGTGTGGAAGGTCGGTCGCAATAAATAAGCACGAACATGCAATGATCAGAAGACAGAGTATGCTGCTGACTGTCACGGTGCTGCTGCTGTGCATTGCAGCAGGAAGTCTTCGCTACTATACCCTGGTGACGCAGACAGTATACGAGGAGAGTGTTTCGCATCTGAGAGCTCCTGCATCAGACCGGTACCGTGCTGAACGGGTTTGTGGAGCACAACATGACCTATCTGCACATGTGGTCGATCTCGATACAGGAGATAGATGAGGATGAGGACATTCAGCAATATCTGGAGAAGGTGGAGCGGCTGGAAGGGATTCAGAATGAGGAGCAGCGGGAGTGGAATTTTAAGTACATTCACCAGAAAACGCGGGAGCGGCGATGGTTTCATATTGTAGCCATGAGAAGCGAAGTCGAAGGCAGAAGCAAATATAATTTTGTGATGTCCGATCGGACAGAGGATAAAAAGGTCAACCAGGCTCTGGAAGAGGCGGCGCACGCCGCTGAGGCAGCATGGATCAAAAGGAAAAGGTGCGGGATCGCTGTGTACGAGTTCCGTGTGAAGGACAATGGGATCGGCATGAGTACTGAGTTTATAAAAAAGATATTCGATCCATTTGAACGTGAGCGCACCTCAACGGTCAGTCGGGTTCCGGGCACCGGTCTTGGTATGTCAATTTCAAAGAATCTCGTGGAAATGATGGGCGGCACCATTGAAGTGCAGAGCGAACAAGGCAAGGGAACGGAGTTTATGATTCGCATTCCGATGCGAGTTTGCGGCGAAGAGAAGCCGGCTGACCATTGCTCCGGTGAGAAGCGGATGGATCATGATTTCGAAAGGCCGTCGGCCTCCAGGAGGGAGGAGACATTTTCACCCATGACTGCCGGTAATGATTTCTCCGGCAGACATGTTCTGCTTGTTGAAGATAATGAACTGAACCGTGAAATCGCAACAGCGATCCTCCGGGGATATGGTTTCGAGGTGGATACCGCCGAAAATGGTGCCATTGCGGTGGAAAAGGTGCAGAGTGCTGCACCTGATACCTATGATATCGTGCTGATGGATGTTCTGATGCCGGTTATGGATGGATTTCTTTCGAAGCCGATCGACATCGATGAGCTTTGGAAGACCCTGCGGCGCCTGCTGCAGAGTTGAAACCTGCCGTCAGGATTTGCTGACCGTGAAGAGCACTGCAGCCAGCACAAATTCTGAAAGAGCGATCCACCCATAGGCGATGAAGCTGAAATCGATGGCCCTTCCGATCAGCCTGCTGGTGATCTGATAAGCAGTCAGGAAGAAGAGAGCAGTCAGCGAAGCGGTGAGAACACCGCTGATGAGGCATGTGACTGCCGCATAGTGAGCACCCGTCTGCCTCCTGTTTCGCAGGAAGCCTGCTGCCAGAAGGAGAAGAACGAGCACTGCTCCGGCGATGTGGAGCCTCCTGTCGGTAAGAACACAATAGGCGGCGGGAATCATGGCGAGCCTTCCGGAGAAGGATTGCGAAAGAGACTGTACATAATAGGCGAGTGCATCCGCTGCCTCTTCGGCCTTTTCCTGCAGGCGCTCCTGAAAATCCGGAATGTCCTTCCAGTCTGCACCAAGCTGCTCCTGATACATCCTGGCCGTTTCTTCTGCAATCGCCTCTGTATACGGAGTACTGTCGGGAAGTGCCGGACTGCCATCGAAATCAGAAGCAGAGGCTGCGGCTGCCATCGCAGCATCCAGATCAGCCTCAACCAGAGCAAGGAGCGGCTGTTCTTTTCCAACTGCCTCGTTTGCGACAAAGGCGTTGTCGAAGGCATCTCCGTCGGTGTCATGGTACTCCTCGTAGGCGACATCATTCATTCTGTTTGCAAAGGCCTTGCCGATCTCCCATTGAGAGATGCCCTGGACCAGAATGGACTTGAGAGGGACAACCAGAGACAGCAGGATCATCAGAAAGCCTGCAATCCAGTAAATCCAACGCACACCCTTTTGCTTTTTCTCTGCTGATTTCATTTTTGAGGTCCCTTCCTTTGTCAGATTTTTGTTCGAATGGATCGTATTTTTATTTTCCTGAATCATAATCCGCAGCCTGCGGAATGTCAAAAAAGTTCATGGTAAAATCAATGATAGAAGACATGGATGAAGAATCAAGGGAGGCATCGGATATGGGAAAACTGTATTTTGTCCGGCACGGACAGACGGTATGGAATGTGGAAAATAAAATCTGCGGCGCATCGGAGAGTCCGCTCACAGAGCTTGGACATGAGCAGGCAAGGGAGACCGGAAGATCGCTGAAGCAGCGAATCGATGCGGGGGAGCTTGCAATTGATGAGATTCTGGCATCACCTCTTCGGCGAGCCTATGATACGGCGAGAGAAATTTCGAATATAACCGGAATTTCGATGAGAACAGAGCAAAGGCTTTCCGAGCAGAATTTCGGAAGGTGGGAAGGAACGCCAAGAGACGGAAAGGACTTCGCCAGGGCGAAACAGAATTTCATTGACAGCTTCGGCGGCGGAGAGTCCATGATGCGGATGGCACAACGCATTTATAACCTGCTCGATGATCTGAAGAAGGAGCCGGAGAAGACGTATCTTCTGGTTGCGCACAACGGAATTTCCCGGATTGTCGAGTCCTACTTCCGCGATATGACGAATGAAGAATTCGCGGCATTTGGCATCCGGAACGCTGAGGTGCGGGAATACGATCTGTGAGTTCCGTGTCAGATGGATCTTCTGGATGCGTGGTTTCCCGGACTTATGATCCTGACGGATTCTTCGGATGGAAACACGAAGACTGGAAGAACGGAGTCTGTCCGACAGACCCCGTCAGGTTTTCGGCTGCGATTGCCGAGAGGCAGCAGGAGCTGGAGAATGAAAGAAGACCGGGGGAGAGGTCCGTTTAGAACCGTTTACTCACTCAATGTGATATTTGTAATACATTTCCTTCCGGTATGCAGGATCAGTCGATGCCTTCAGAATTGACTCCTGATCGGCACCGCTTTGTACCATTGCGGAGACCAGCGAAGCGAGTCGGTCTTCACCAAGTGCTCTGCCTTTTACTACGCCGATTGCCTCGCCCTTTGCAACGCCGATTGCTTCGCCCTTTGCAACGCCGATTGCCTCGCCCTTTGCCATGCCGATGGCTTCGCCTTCTGCCTTCGCGTCTTCTGTAACAACCTTCAGAGTTTCCTCTTCATCGTATTCGGTCAGCAGCATATCGATCACCTCACCTTTCTGTGACAGAATGTAGTTCTTGACCTCTCCCTCCGGAAGGGAATCCAGTGCCTCGTTTGCTGCCTGTTCCGCACCGACAGATGTAATCC
>HF986509.1 GCA_000431495.1 Firmicutes bacterium CAG:791
CCGCAATGGTACAAAGCGGCGCCGATCAGGAGGCAATTCTTAAGGCATCGACCGATCCTGCGTACCGAAAAGCAATGTATGCCAGGTATCACATTGATTTGTAGCAATCTACAGAACCATTATAGTTCGTCTGATCCTTCAGAACACCCAGCGAAATCTGAACGTCCTCATCCCGTCCGTCTGCGTGGCTGTATTCGTATTCCACTTTACCGGCATCTGCCGTTGAAATTCTGAAATCATACATTTACCTGGATGAGGTTTGTGAGAAAATTCAAAACAAAAAGCAGTCGACGGACATTCCCCATCGACTGCCTTGCCTTCTTCCATATTTCTATTCCGCTTCGGATCCGCTGATATCTTCTGCATCCGGTACAGCCAGATTCTTTTGATCTCTTCGGAAGATCAAACGGAACACCAGCCTTCCGAGCGGCCCCCCGAAGAAAATCTGCCATGCGAGCGCCATAGGAAAATTCAGCGCTGCAGTCTGCAGCCAGGTTGCGATCAGACCTGCGGATGAATAATCCTTGAAAAGGAGCGACGCAATCAGACTCATCGCCGGGCACATCAGGCAAACAGTAAGCGAGCAGCGAATAAGAAGAATCCAGAGAAACGGCATTTCTCCGGAAACAATTCGCTTTGTAAGGTACATCACAGGTCTCTCCATGACAAACAGCTCCAGCACAATTGCAGCAGGCCACATAATGCGCAGCTCGCCGAATGCCATGAGGAATACCTGATCGGTCATCCCGCCGATATTCAGCGAGATATTATAGCAAATCATAGCGTAAACCATGATAAACGCCATAATTACAGTAAAAACAAAGTTCTCCAGCTTGGTCTTGGGCATAAAAAAACACTCCTTCTCTTTGTGATTACTGTGTTGTTCGTTATCACCGAAGGAGTGTGCGTTTCCAATAAAACCAGTATTCTGTTAATGATTTTCAAATGCAACCTTATGAGTATACCACTATTTTGCAAATAAGAAAAGTTCTGCGCGGCAAAGCTGTCTAATTCTTGATGAATTTTCTGTCTGTCTCCGGAATGCCGCCATCGGACACATAGCGTTCCACCCTCATGTGAAGATCATATTTTTCCCTTAATTTCATAATGGTATTCATCATGGGAGATGCATGATGAAGATCAATCGCTTTCTGATTTTCCCAGCTGTCGATCAGCAGCACCGTTTCATCCTCTTCTAACGGCAAAAAATATTCATAGCATAGGTTCCCCTCTTCTCTCCTGATCGCGTCCACCGTTCCGCTTTCCGTCATTTCCTTTGCAAATTGTTTCGCGGCGTCCCCAATTCCTTTGTAATAGATATGGATTGTTATCGCCATTGCCATTTCTCCTCCTTGGAACATGTTATAAGATATTTTTGTGGCGATGCCATGCCATTATTACGAGAGCAATGAGCATAGTGGCGGTTTCCGCAACAGGAAATGCAAGCCAGATTCCGTTCAGTTGGAATAATTTGTCCAGACACCATAAGGCAGGAACAAGGAAAAGCAGTTGTCTACATAATTGAATCGCTATGCTGGAACCTACTTTTTCTGTCGCCTGAAAATAGGTGGAAATCATGGTAGAGAGACCGCAAAACAGATAGCTTGCCGCCATAATTCGCATAGCGGATATTCCAAAGGAGCGCATGGCTTCCGACGCTGTAAATAATTCCAAAAGCTGCGCCGGAAAGAAGTTGACGGTCAATGTTCCCAGTATCATCACACCGGAGACCACAGCGGTTCCGTATCGGAAAGCGGAGTGCAGCCTATCTCTGTTTCCCGCACCGTAGTTAAACCGCATAATAGGCAAACAGCCCTGAATCAAGCCGTTTACTGTCATAACGATCAGCTGCTGTACCTTAAAATACGCACCGAAGAATGCAATCGCCGTATCGGAATACGCCACCAGAAACAGATTGACGAATGTCACCATAAACGAACTGAGGGCATTCATAATGAAAGATGGTAAGCCCAGGGCGAATATACGGGCAATCATCCGCTTTTGTATATGAAATTCTTTGATCTTTATCCGCACTTTCTGCTTTCTGCCCAGCAGCAAGGCAAATGCCAAAATCATGGATAACAAATAGCCCGCAACAGTAGCCACCGCAGCGCCACGGATTCCCATAGCTGGAAAAACACCAATACCAAAAATCAGGAGTGGGTCAAATACAAAATTAACGACCACTCCTGCAATCTGGAACCACATAGGAGCAATCATGTTCCCAGTAGCCTGTATCATCTTCTGGATTGCGATATGCACCATGTTGGGAATTTGCATGAACGAACATACGCTCATATAGGCAAGG
>HF986510.1 GCA_000431495.1 Firmicutes bacterium CAG:791
CGAGAAGATGCTTCTGCGGCGGAAAGATAGTGTGCAAACTTTGTTTCCAGGGCAGACAGCTGGCTTTCATCAAAAGTGGCTTCAGAAAAGGAGCCGGTCATGGCAGCGCCCAGCATCCCTTCGATTTTCCGCATCGTTTTTATGACCTTTCGCCGCTCCCATAATACAACAGCTGCCGCTGCCAGAAAGCACAGCAGTATGATCACCATGCCGGTTTTATTCATCTTTTGTTACCCAGCTATAACCGATTCCATAGATGGTTTTAATGTATTTCTGTGCTCCAAGCTTATCCCTCAGCCGTTTGATCGTAACAGACAGAGCATTTTCATCCACATATTCTGCGCCATCTGTCCAGATCCGGTCTACAAGGTCTCCACGGGTCATGGTCCGGCCTCGGTTTTCGACAAGCAGACGCAGTAATTTCTGCTCTGTTTTACTCAATTCCACTTTGGAATCTCCCACATAAAAGGTCATTGCCTCAAAGTCAAATTGAAAAAGATCCATACGGATCGGCGCATTTTTATGGTTTGACGCTTGCCTTCGCAGTTGGGTATTT
>HF986511.1 GCA_000431495.1 Firmicutes bacterium CAG:791
CTTTCTCTCCGGGCCCCCGCTATGCTCCTATATTGTACCAAAGCAGCGCTCAGCAAAGGAAGCATTTTCCATCTTCACAGCACTCACATTGCAGAAAAGATCACTTCTGTAACATTCAGGAATTATGAATGATAATAAACAGCAACAAAAACCCCTTGAAACCATTATGGTTTCAAGGGATTACACCGAGTGACAGACAAAGCAGTTCCGCCTGCCTTGCTGCAATATTTACGCCGCTCCGCCTGCCTTGCTGCAATTTTTACGCTGCTCCGCCTGCCTTGCTGCGGTAGCAGGCTCCCTCGAATTCCTTGAGCTTCTCCACAGCTTCCGGACTAAGATTCTTCGGCACAATGACCTCGACCACAACATACAGATCTCCCTTTACGGAAGGATTGGCTCCCGAAGGCATTCCCTTGCCGCGAATCCGGATCTTCGCACCGGACTGCATCCCGGCAGGAATCTTAACCATGATACGACCGCTTCCCGTGTTGACCGGAGCTTCGCCGCCAAGGCAGGCCGTGATAAACGGAACCCGAACCGTAGTGGTCCGATCACCGATCTGTGCTGCGGAAGGCCCGGAAGCCGAGCTCCCACCCTGCGCAGACGAAGAACCAGAAGTCCAGCTCCCGCCCTGTGCAGACGATGCTCCCGACGTCCAACTCCCGCCCTGCGATCTTCCGGAACCTCCGAAGGACGAATGGAACGTCGCCCCGCTTCCTTTTCCGAAGCCTCCGCCGAACAGATTTTCAAAAATGTCACCCATGTCCCCCATATCGCCCATGTCGCCTGTGGTGTAATAGGTCGTACTTCCATCCGGAGAGCGGTAAAATTTGCCGCCCTTTCCGCCGCCAAAGCCCGAGAAGCCGCCCTGGCCGGCTCCTCCGCCAAATCCGGAAAAGCCTCCCTGACCAGCTCCGCCGCCTGCGGCCTGGTCAAATGCAGCCATGCCGAACTGATCATACATTTTCCGCTTCTCAGGATCCGAAAGAACCGCATAAGCCTCTCCGACTTCTTCAAATTTCTTCTTCGCATTCTCATCATTCGGATTCATATCCGGATGGTATTTCTTCGCAAGCTTCCGGTATGCCGTCTTAATTTTCTTGTCATCCGCGTTTCTGTCCACGCCAAGAACTTCATAAAAATCTCTTTTCATAGAAGGCACCTCCTTCATCTTCAATCTATATC
>HF986512.1 GCA_000431495.1 Firmicutes bacterium CAG:791
TACAAAAGAATTTGAAGAAACTAAAACTGAATTCAATGGACAAACAAGAATTCTTTGCGAGGAGTTTCAAGTAGTTTACGATTGCACGACAACTTCTCAAAAAATAAGCTCCCCATTAGCAAAAAATGAATAGAAAATGTATAAAAGTAGCAAAAGCGAATAAGGAATTATGCATTGGACACACATTTGTAAAAAGGGAGAAAAATTAAGCAGTGACACAGTAATGACACATTGATTTTTAAAATTAAAAAACGGGAAGCGGCTGAAACAGCTGCTCCCCGTTACTTAAAAGCGCAGAGGCAGAGGGATTCGAACCCCCATTGGCGGTTTTGGAGACCACAGTCTTAGCCATTCGACGATGCCTCTATGAAATTATGAGAGACGGATGCGAGGCGGAACAGCTTCCATCGATCGGTGACTGCCGATTCGCAATCGACTTGCCTAGTATAGCATGGCGATTTTGAAAGTACAAGAGTATTTTCAAAGAAGAAAATCCGGGTATAAGCCATAAATGACCGTATACTTTCGCAGAAGAAAATACTGGCATTCCATGGAAGAAAATTCGGGGGATCTCAAATGAGGTGGACAGAAAGCGACCTTGAAACATTATTTGCTGTTCTGGAAGCACTTTCGGATACGAATCAGGAGAAGTCCGAGAAGGATACCTGCAAGGGCGCCGAAGCTGTCGATCACGACATCACGAATCTGCGGAGATCTGCCGGGGGAGAAGAACTGGTGGAGTTCATCCGAGGCAGCATAGGCGATGCAGATCATCCAGGAAGTCAGAAAGAGCGTTTTCTTTTTGAAAGAACCGGAATAAAAAGTGCGCAGCGGCAGAATGAGGCTGAGGCCAAGGGCGGCATATTCGCTGAAGTGAGCAAGCTTTCGGATGAAGAATTCACTTCTTTCTATATACAAGGAGAGCTGAGAAGGTGTCCATGAAAGACGAAGCCGATCCCTGATAGCGCAGAGGAGATCCTGCGTGATCCGAATGCTTTCCGTTGAAGAGTCATCCGCGTTTTGCGAAGAAAACCGGAAGATTGCGACCATAATGAGGAGCGCAGGAAGGAATGACAGCACCTGCTTCAGGCGCTGCGGAAGACGCGAATGAGGCTGTCCTCCGGCGGATAAGGTATGATTGGTAGACATTAGCTTGTGTTCTCCTGGTTCTGCTGAGGTCTGTATATGATTGCGAGCAAAGAGCCAACCTCGGGAAAATAATCCCTGGCGGTGGATTTCTCTGAGCAGGGATGCTTTCGCCTCGGGAAAATAATCCCTGACGGGGGAATTCTCTGAGCAGGGATGCTTTCGCCTCGGGAA
>HF986513.1 GCA_000431495.1 Firmicutes bacterium CAG:791
CGGTGGCCACCCGGTCGGGATTTTACAGTAAATCCAGAGACCTCATTTTACTAAGCAGTTTGAGCATAGTGTCCTGGTACAATTCGTCCCCAGCTTCTCTGTCTGCACAAGTCATTCTGCAAAATCTCAGGATCTCCTTTCCATTGTCCAGAACAAATTGCTCGAATTCCTTATTGTTCATTACAGGTTATCCTTATTCCTTTCCTTCTAGTCGACTATAAGGCTTTGCCCTTACACGGAGATATTGTCGCTGCATTCCATAAGGTTCATTTTATTTTCTGTTCCCCTGACAAAGTCCAAACAAGCCGATTCCCGGGTACATAAAAAAACTGAGATCACAGTCCTATCATTAGGGAATGCTGACCTCAGAGCTTTTGAAATATTTAGTTGTTCATCACAGAACCCCAAATTCTGGTTTTGCCGGATCTCTGTGATGGCAGAATGTGCCATCAATTTTCGCAACTGAAATTTAACGTTCTCTTCTATGTCTATCAATAAGCAACAAAACAAACATAATAAACCATATCCCCCATGCAATAAAATAACCTATTCCTTGATTTCGGATATCTATGATTATTCCAATAATAAAAGGAACTGACATAAACATCATTCTTTTTCCATATGCCTTACACATAGCATTCTCATCGTATTTCTTTCGTTCATCCGCTGATTTCATATTATAACCCGACAAGAATTTAGCAGCTTTTCCTTCTGATTTATAGAACAACATTCCAAACAGAAACATAATCACTCCCATTACAAGGTCCAAAACAATATAGAACATATAATACAATTTCTCCTTTCAGCCAAACAGTCTTATCTCTTTGAATTTTCTACATTACTCATTCTCGTCAATTGTCGTGAAATTTGCCTCAACCGGGTAGAACACTCACCCACTGCAGTAACCACGCCAGCAACAAAAGGGCTGCAAGATCCAAAAAATTCCACAATGTAAACTCGCCAAAATACCGCACAGTCTGCGCGTTCCTTCTTCCTGCATACAGCTGAAACGTAATGATGCTGGCCATCGATGCAATAAGCGTCCCAAGTCCTCCCAGATTGGTCCCTACCACCAGAAGCTCTCCCTCCGGGGTAAAGCCGGAAAGCAGAATGGCTGCCGGGACATTGCTGACCACCTGCGAGGCAAGAACGGAAACCAGGAGCTCATGGCCCTGCAGCACAGAAAGGATCGCACTGCGAATTTCCGATATATTGCCCAGATTGCCAATCAGGATAAAGAAAAAGACAAAGGTCAGCAGGAGGCTGTAGTTGACCCTGCGAAGAGCCTGCCTGTTATGAATCAGCAAAACCACGGTCACCGCAAGAAGCACAAGCCAGATGCTCAGAATGCGGAGCACTGCCAGTACAGCTCCTGCGAACAGAACACCATACAAAGCCCAGCTTCCGGTTTGGACCTGCATTCTTTCTACTTCCGATTCGTCCCCTCCTGCCGGAACGGATCCCTTCGGAATCAAGAATGACTGCAGCAGCAAAAGTCCGAGAGACAGCAGCGCATATGGCAGCATCAGCTGCAGAAATCTTCCCGTATCAATGCCGTAAAAGGATGACAGGTACAGGTTCTGCGGATTGCCAAACGGTGTGACCATACTTCCGAGATTCGCGGCGATGGTTTCCTGCACCAGGGTCAGGATCAATGTTCTCTCCGCAGCTCCTCGCATAAGGAGCATGGTAAGCGGAACGACCGTCACCAGCGTCACATCATTGGTAATGAACATGGCCAGCACAAAGCAAAGCAGCATTAACGCTCTGGAAAGCTTCCGCTGGTCTGTAATACCTCCTGTTATTTTCCGGCTGATCCATTCAAACATGCCCGCCCCGGAGGCTCCGGCAACAATTGCCATCATACAGAACAAAAGCGCCAGCGTCCGCCAGTTGAGATACCCCAGATATGCCGCAGATGGCGGAACTGCAAGGCACGAAAGTACCGCCAGCACGCCCGAAATCACAAGAATTGGTTCTTTACGAATGAATGATTGCAAATTGCCCGCCTGCCTTCTTCTCTTATCTAATTTCACTCTGCGATTGCAAACAGCTTTTGTTAAATCACTTCCTTTTACCAGGGTAGGAGCCGGCAGATCCAGATGAAAAACTATCTTTATGAGGCTTTTTGACATATGATTATCTCTTCTTTTTCTTCAGTACCTTTGATTGATTAGAATCGGGGATGTTCCATCTGATAATTAATCTCCTTCCAAGCTTTCCAGCCGC
Organism: Firmicutes bacterium CAG:791; assembly: GCA_000431495.1. Classification (GTDB taxonomy): domain Bacteria; phylum Bacillota; class Clostridia; order Lachnospirales; family Lachnospiraceae; genus CAG-791. The sequence goes on from HF986513.1 coordinate 2,230, forward strand.
TCTGTAACAGCATTGAAAAAATTCTCTCTCCACAGATCCAGTACTCCTGGATCACGAATGAACGGAAGAACATCTTCTTTTGCCTGTCTGAAGTCTATGCTCTGAAAACGCTTCTCTAACATGCCCTTCACATCATCAAGTGAACATGAATCCTCAGGCGAAATATATCCGGAGTCTGCCAGTTTATTGCGAAGATAAACAAGATTTACCTTTGCTCCTCTGGAAAGGTAAAAGATGTAATCATACAGATCGCGCCCTTTTATCCGGTTTTTCCAACTCCTGCAGATAACCGCATGAATTTTTCCTGCGAACAGAGATGCTTCATCGAACAGCTGGATCTCATAAGGGGCTGGTAATAACTGGTATCTGCGCTCAAACCCTGCTCCTGGAGCAGGATGTGTGTCTACCTCGAACTTTACTTTGATTCTCCTCTTCGGGTCGATATCCTTATAGATTTCACCGTCTGGATAGAAAAACAGAAGGCTTTCCCTGGTATTTTCCTTCAGAAAAGCCGACTGAATCGCTGAATACTGATTCTTCACCTTCTCTTCTACATCTACATGCAGCCCATAGGAAGCGGCCTCATTCTTTACCGCCGGAAAATACTCTTCCAAGCGGAAATCAGAAGCAGGCTCAATAAGAGAGAAATCCAGATCTTCTGAAAATCTGTCAAGCTGGTAAAAAATCCGAAGGGCGGATCCACCATAAAATGCAGCATTATGAAAGAAGCCGCTCCGGCTCAGACCACATAGTACGATCTCCTGAAGAACCTCTTTAATCGCATTCTCTCTATCGAGCCCGGATCTGGTTTCATAGCGGCTTAGCATCATTTCCAATACACTTTTGTCAGCCATATCACAGTCCCCTTATTAACTTTCCCAGCAGTCTGACATTTGAAGAAGGATATTGTTTCGAAATCTGCAGGAGCAGGTCCTGATCCAACCTGGCCAGTTGTGATTCTTCTATCCTGAGATCTTCCATGATCAGGGTTCTTATTGCTCTGATACTCCCTGCCGGATTTACGGTATAGACCTTGTCGCACAAGGCCTTCTCAGGAGTTGCCATCTGAAAATAATAGTTTCCTTCCCTATGGATCTGCACACCCAGCGGATAGGCAATCGCAGGAACATCGCGGTAGGTATAGACTCCGAAATAATTCCTAAACCTCTTGTGCTTCCTTTTATTCAACGTCGCCGAAGTAAAAGTCTGTACTGTCTCCGGAATCAGTCCATACCATGCCAGAACAAAATCAAAAGATAAGTAGGATGGCCCATAGATTGCCCCTGCCAGCACATATCCCGGAATGTTCTTCTCCTTAACATATAGTCCACGATTGATTGGGATATATGTACCATCCTTGATCAGTCGTGAGATTTTGGTCATCGGATTGGCATAATTCTGGAGCTGATCTCTCAACATATCTGTAGTGTATAACACGTATATGCACCTCCAAATATCATAATATGATATTTGGAGGTGCATATCAATGAATATTTTGCATTCCTTCTTTCAGGGCAATACTCGAGAAGCCGCTGACTCTTAGGGTCCTCTGTTACGATTTGATTGCATTTGGTTTCAGCTGCCCATATCACACGGACTGTATCAGCTATTCACTTATCTCAATGGCATGCCGCCTTTTTTTATACAGTGTATACGTCTGATAAAGTACCAATACATCGATCGCGATAGATAGTACTAATCTTGAAGAAATGTTCAGAGCCAAAAACTCCTCAGCTCCAAGCATGGTTGGATAGAGAGTTATAACCGCTTGAAAAATTCCCCATACCGATGTAAATGAAATCAGACAGATCCATATTTTTCTATTGTCAACTCTGATGAAGTAATAAAATGCAGCAATTCCAGCAATCATATTGGGCAAAACAACACGTACTCCCATTACCGCAAATTGTTGCCATGCTTTAAGAGGCATCATATGGTTTGTATCAGCTATTATACAAGCTGCAAAATAGGCAACCAATACAGCTCCCATCCTTTTGGGAGAAAGTGTTCCTCTTACGGCGTGGACCAGTCCATACAAAAAAGCAGCTATGGATATCGAAAGTCCCACTACTTGGATCACTAAAAGGTATATTGTTGATGAATTGATTGCATTATCCGGTACGAGTATCAGCCTCATAACAATGTCAAATACAGTTATAAGGTAGGACAATACAACAAATGCGTACAAAACAATCACTATGTTGTTCACTATTTTGTTTTCAACTACCGGGTTTCTCTCTACTACTTTTGTCATTTCTTTTCCGGATAACAGGTCATCAAGGCTCACTTCCAGAATTCGAGATATTTTCTTTGTAGTAAGAAGATCCGGATACCGATCTCCACATTCCCATCGAGAAACTGACTGCCTCGTAACATATAATTGTTCCGCCAGAGACTGCTGCGTCATTCCTTTTGCTTCTCTCGCTCTTCGTAGTTGTTCACCAAATTCGACCATGTCAAATCCGCTCCTTTCAGTTTGGTTTCACCTGCAGATGTTGACTTTAGTATCCCTTGCCTCGTAAACAACATCAAGCACCACCTTAAAACCGCCTGTCACCATTGTGGTGCATCCGCATAAAGGCAAAAAGAAAAGGCCCTGCTAAGCTATTCACTAGCCTAACAAGACCTTTTTAAGTCTTGGTTGAAGCCTCACCTGCTAACCTATTGCATTACTCATAAATACAGCATTCTTCAGACTTCGTTCATTATTCAAACTCATTTGCTGAATCTATATATATCGTTTCAACAATACTGTCTGCATCAATGTCAGATG
>HF986514.1 GCA_000431495.1 Firmicutes bacterium CAG:791
TCAGCTTCAGATCTCTGCGCATTCACCGGAAAGCCAGAGCTTCTCTTCCTCGTTCAGGTAAGGGGATATTTTCTCCAGAACGCTTCTGTGATAGTCGTTCAGGAGCTTTCTTGTGTGCGGCGTAAGGGCGGACGGATCGATCAGGTCGCGGTCCAGCGGTGCAAAGGTGAGCGGCTCGAAGCAAAGGAACGTTCCATCCGGCGTTGTTCCCCATTCGCGGCAAAGGAGGATCGTCTCGATCCGGATGCCGTACGCGCCCTCCCGGTAAACGCCGGGCTCATCCGAAACCACCATGCCGGCCTCAAGCGGCGTGGAGTCTGCTTTTTCACGCTCTCTCCAGCGGATGGTCTGCGGGCCCTCGTGCACGTTCAGAAGATAACCGATTCCATGCCCGGTACCGCACTTGTAGTCCATGCCGTTCTCCCACATGGGCTCTCTCGCCATGATGTCGAGCGCAATGCCGTTGCAGCCCTTGAGGAATACCGTGCCCATCAGCTGCAGCTGCGAGACCGCGGTCAGCGTATAGCTGCGGCGCATCTCGTCCGTCACGGGTCCGAGGGACATCGTTCTTGTGACATCCGTTGTCCCGCGAAGATAATGTCCGCCGGAATCCACAAGAAGCATTCCCTCCGGGGAAAGCGCCGCTCCGCCGTCCTCGCCGGGCTCGTAGTGCATCATGGCCGCGTTGCTTCCGTACGCGGAAATCGTCGGGAAGGAAAGCTCCACATAATCGGAAATTCCGGCTCTCAGCTGATCCAGGTAAGCGGCTGCGGAGCCCTCCGTCAGCTGCGCGCCCTCCTTCATGCTCTTTTTCAGCCAGTAAATAAACTTCGTAAGTGCTGCGCTGTCCTCCACGTAAATGTCACGGAAGTTCCGAATCTCCGTCTCATTGCGGATGGACTTCATAAAGTCCACGGGACTCGGCGTCTCAACGAAGTGTTTTGCTTCCTCGGAGGCAAGAATCTTATCCGCAGCTGCTGCAGGCAGTGCTGCAAGGTCAAGACCCTCTGCCTTCAGCTCCTCACGGATGGTCCGATCCAGATTCTTCAAAAGAGCGCAGTACACGGAGAAGCTCGTGTAATCCGGGTCGATCCAGACTCTGACCGCAGCCTGCTTTTCCCCATCCGCAGCAGAAACTGTCTCAGCGGCAGAAGTCCCGTCCGAGGCAGAAACCGTCTCAGTGGCAGAAGTCCCTGCCGCTGCGCCAGCCGCGGCTTCCTCGCCAAGCGGCAGCTCCGGCAGATCCGCAAGGAAGCGCTCATAGCTGCGGAGCGTGATGCCTGCTTCCTTTGCATATTCTTTCAGCTCCCCGGTCACCTCCTCGTCCTGAAGGTACAGGAGTGCCTTATCCTTCGTCACAACGGCGTAGGACAGTGCCACCGGGTTGCACTCCACATCATTTCCGCGGATATTGAAGAGCCACATGATCTCGTCCAGCTTGCTGCTGACATAGGCTGTGACATTCTTCTCCGCCATTTTCCCGCGAAGTCTTTTCAGCTTCGACTCGGCGGACTCACCCGCGTATTTTTCCGCATCCAGGAGAAAAACAGGGTGCTTCGGAAGTGCGGGGCGGTTTTCCCAGGTATCTCCCGCAAGGTCCTTCTCCGCAGAAACCTCCACCTTCTTCTCGTCAAGAAGAGCGGCGAGTGCCTGCCCCTCTGCCTTGGTGATGCAGCGGCCGTCAAAGGCAAGCCGCGAATTCTCCGGCATCTCTGCCTTCAGCCATTCGTGAAGCGTCGGAACGCCGGGCTCTCCCATTTTCATCAGGGTGATGCCGCTTCCTGCAAGCTCATGCTCTGCCTGGATAAAATAACGTCCGTCTGCCCAGAGCGCAGCTTCTTCTCCCCGCACGGCGAGAATGCCTGCGGAGCCTGTAAAGCCGCTGTAGTACTCTCTTGCCTTGAAACAGTCTGCCACATATTCCGAATTGTGATAATCCGCGGTAGGAATGATCACGGTGTCCACACCGTTTCTCTCCATCGCACCGCGAAGCGCCGCAAGACGGGCGACGCATCTGTTCTCTGCCATTTCTCTCTGTCCTTCTTTCCTGTTTTCTTTCCGACTCTCCGGTCCTTTCTCCGGAAATTCTCCTTCCGAGAATTTCCTTTCGGAATTTCAGATTCCGAGGAATTTCTCCACCTCGGCCGCCATAGCCTTTTCGTCCTTGTCGCAGACCGTCTTATGACGGATTTCCGCGCCGCGAAGTCCTGCAACCGCCTGAGGAACAGGGGTGCCGCTTACTGCGGAGAGCGCATCTGCAAGCTCCAGATCCGGAAGCTCGTGGGGCTTTCCGAGCGCCTTCATGACCGATGTCTCGAACTTGAACGGAGAAGCTGTGGAGACGATCACGGTTCTGGTCGCATCGCCGGTCTCCTTCCGGTATTTTCCGTAAACCGCAGAGGCAACTGCCGTGTGCGGATCGATGACGTAGCCGTCCTTCTCGTAGCGCTCCCGGATTTCCTCCGCAGTCTCTTCCTCGTCAGCATAGCCGCCTGCAAAATCGCCGAGTCTTTTGCGCATCTCGTCGGTGATCTGATATTTTCCCTCCTCGGAAAGCCTCTTCATAAAGCCGGCATCCGCCTCGGCACTGTCGCCTGCGATGTGGTAGATCAGGCGCTCCAGATTGGAGGAAATCAGGATATCCATCGACGGCGAGGTGGTCAGAACGAACTCGCGGTTGCGGTCATACTCGCCGGTCTGGAAGAAATCATACAGAACCTTGTTGGAGTTGGAGGCGCAGATCAGCTTGTGAACCGGAACGCCGAGCTCCTTCGCATAATAGGCGGCAAGGATGTTGCCGAAATTTCCGGTGGGAACGACAAAATTCACGGCTTCGCCCGCGGAAACGGCTTCCGCTGCCGAAACGCCGCCGTTTACCGAAATGTCCTTCTTCTCATTCTCTGCGGCACCAAGAAGTCTCGTGTAAGCCCAGACATAGTAAGCAATCTGCGGAACGAGGCGGCCGATGTTGATGGAGTTTGCGGAGGAGAACTGGTAGCCTGCTGCAGCAAGCTTCTCCTTCTCTGCGGGATCCGTGAAGATCTTCTTGACGCCGCTCTGGGCATCGTCGAAGTTGCCGCGGATTCCGACAACGCAGGTGTTTTCCCCCTTCTGCGTCACCATCTGGCGCTCCTGAATCGAGGAAACACCGTCCTTCGGATAGAAAACAATGATCTTCGTGCCCGGAACATCCGCAAAACCTGCCAGCGCAGCCTTTCCGGTGTCGCCCGAGGTAGCCGTCAGAATGACAATCTGCTTGTCCTCATGGTTCTTCTTTGCCGCCGTGATCATCAGGTGCGGCAGAATCGAGAGCGCCATGTCCTTGAAGGCAATGGTGGCGCCATGGAAAAGCTCCATGTATTCCACGCCGTTTACGTTTCTGAGAGGAGCGATGGCCGACGTATCAAACTTGCTGTCATACGCTGCGGCAATGCAGCCCTTCAGCTCTTCCTCCGTATAATCGGTAAGAAACAGCTTCATGACTTCATAGGCAACCTCCCGGTAGGTCATTCCGGAGAGCTTCTCCAGAGAGACATCCAGCTTCGGAAGCTCTGTGGGAACGAACAGTCCGCCGTCATCCGAAAGGCCCTTCAGAATTGCCTGCGATGCCGTAATCGGTGTGCTCTCACTTCTGGTGCTGCGGTACATGATGCTCATAATCTTCCTCCTCTGCCGCGGCCATCCCGCGGCTCGTTATGCCATTACCTGATACTCAATCCTTCGGCTTCTCCTCTCCCGCCTCGGCAAGAGCCTCCCGGAGCAGCGTGTCATCTCCGGTATAGCGGGCAGCCTCCAGACCTCTTGCTTCCTTTTCAATCTGCTCCTGGAACTGCAGGAAGGCCTGATCGAGGGATTCGTTGGTAAGCTCCGGGCGAACCTCATCACTTTTCTGTGGTCTTCGCCTCTTCTTCGGCTCCTTGAGAATCCACTTCTTCGCCGATGCACCGAACGGCTTCGGCGCAAGCTTCTTATCCAGAAGGGGCCGCAGAAGATTCACGAGAAGCAGCGCATAGACCACTGCGTCCTCATAAAAGCCTGCCTTCCTCACCCAGAACACCGCTGCTCCGAAGATCAGACCATACCAGCATCTCGCCGCAAACGAGATCGGTGAGGTCGTATAATCCTCCGCCATGACAAAGGCTGTAAACAGAAAGCTTCCTCCGCCAAGCTGAATCGCCAGCGTATAGGGAGACAGGCCGTAGCGGCCGATCAGTACATAGCATACAGAAAAAGACAGGATTGCCGCAAGAGGTACGGTCAAATCTATGATTCCCGCAAGGAACAAAATAACAACACCCGCCAGAACGGCAAGCGCCGATGCAGTCCCGATATAGCCCGCGACATTGCCGGTCAGCATCTCCAGGAGATTCGGCGTCTCCCCGCTCTGCAAAAGCGCAAGGGGAGAAACTCCCTCGTAATTCTTACAGGACAGATCGAGCATCATGCCGCGGCATACAAGGAGCAGTACACATTTTGCCGCCATTGCCGGATTGAAAAGATTGTGCCCCAGTCCTCCGGAAGCATGCTTAAACACCACGATGGCAAGCGCCGACTGTGCGGCAGCGGCCCAAAGCGGTGCACCGGGCGGCAGAATCAGGCCGCACACAAGTCCCGTGACAATGCAGGAGTAGTCCATCACGGACGCTGCCCGCTTCTTCCAGATCAGATCACAGAGAAATTCCAGGACGAACGCGCAGCCAACCGAAATTCCGATCAGAAGCGCTGCATGAAATCCGTAGCGGTAAATTCCCATGCCCGCGCACGGGAGAAGTGCCAGCACGACAAAATACATCAGGTCGCCCGTGGTGATCCGGGATCGCACATAAGGGGCGGTTTCGAAGACTTTGGATATTGCCTGCTTCAAATCTGATACCTCCTTGCGTAATCTCCGGCAAGCGCGCTGTTGCGAAGACATTCCCGCTTCATCGCGCCGATCTCTGCGGCAAGATCAATGCCCGCCGGGCAGACATAGCTGCAGCAGCCGCAGTCGCAGCACTCCATTCCGGCATGCTCCGCAAAAGCAGGCTTGTTCCTAAGTCTTGCATCCTTGATAAGCTGCATCGGAACAAGCTGCTCGGGGCAGGCCTGAACACAGCGCCGGCACCGGATGCAGGGTGTTTCCTTTTTTCCCTCCGAAGCGCTCTTCGGAAGGCAGGTAATGGCGGAGGAGAGCTTGGTGACCGGGGCGTCCAGATTCCGGATTTCATGTCCGGTGATGGGCCCTCCCGCAAGAAGAAGCGTGTTGTCCTCTTTATAAAAGCGTCCGAGATTTCCTGCCTGCTCCAGAACATCCCGGTAGGTCTCTCCGAGGCGGACCCGAAGATTGCAGGGAGCTGCGGCGGCAGGCCCGGATACGGTAATCACTCTTTTGATCAGCGGCTCCCCGAGAAGCACCGCGTCACTGACCGCGGCAAGCGTCTGGGCATTCACCATGAGACACCCGATCTCATAGGGAAGCATTCTCGCATTCAAGCTCCTTCCGGTGACCGCATGAATCAGCTGTCTCTCCGAGCCCTGCGGATACTTATCCTTGCAGCGCCGCACATAAATTCTCGGATTGTCGATCAGAAGCTCGCGGAGGAGCTGAAATCCCTCGCGGTTCGATTCGGAAACGGCGATGATTCCCTTCGCCTTCGGGAAAAGTCCAAGAAGAATGGCCAGTCCGTCAATGACCTTCCAGGGATCCTCCAGAATCCGGCGGTAGTCACCGGTCAGATAGGGCTCACACTCCACGCAGTTGGCAATGATCGTATTCATCGTCGTCCTGCTGGCATTCAGAAGCTTATATTCCGTCGGAAGTCCCGAGCCACCAAGACCTGCAATGCCCGCATCCCGGATCGCCGTCAGGATTTCCTGCCTCGTCATGCGCGTGGGATCGATGTCATGCCGCCTTGCAAACGGCACATACTGCCCGTCGTTCTCAATAATAATGGAAGGAACCGGCTTCCCCGAAATGTCCGGCACGTCCTCCATCGCAACCACTCTCCCCGACACCGAGGAATGAAGGTTTGCGGACAGCTCCCCGTCCGCCCGTGCGATCAGCTGCCCGCAGCAGACATATTCTCCCAGGGACACGACAGGAACTGCCGGCTCGCCGATATGCTGTTTTAACGGGAAAAACATCTTCCCCTCAAACGGAAATACCTCCCGGATCTTCCGATCCTTCGAGAGGTCCTTTCCGGAATACGGGTGAATCCCGCCCGTGAATGTCAGTCTTGCCATTTTATCCCTCGCTGAGGCAAAATTCTTCCAGATACTTCATAAATCCCTGCTCCGGCACCGGTTTCGAGTAGTAGAAGCCCTGCAGATATTCGACGCCGTGCGAAATGAGCATATCCCGCTGCTCCTTCGTTTCCACGCCCTCTGCCACTGCCTCGCGCCGAAGTCCCCGGATGAGGGAAAGCATGTTCTCAAAGATCACATGATTGTCCTCGCTCTCCCCTTCTGCCCACAGAAAACTCTTGTCCACCTTAATAATCCGAAACGGGAAATTCTGAATGTAGGACAGGTTTGCCCGTCCGGTTCCGAAATCATCCAGGGCAAAAGAAAAGCCGTCTTTCGTCAGCTCCTCCATGACACTTCGCATGGTGTTTATGGAGTATACCATTGCAGATTCCGTAATTTCCAGATTGATTTCCGACGGTGAGACCCCATAGCCTTCCGCGATGGAAAACAGGCGCTCCGGAAGCTGCGTATCCATGCACTGAACAGCTGACAGATTTACTTCCACAAACTGAAGACCTGCATGCTGCGGAGCTCCGGAGGAGAGGAATCGGCACACCTCCGTGAAAACAAAATCTCCGATCTGTGCAATCATACCGGTCTGCTCCGCAACCGGAATAAATTCTTCCGGAGAAACCCTTCCAAGCTCCTCATCCTTCAGGCGCACCAAAGCCTCTGCCGAATGTATTTTTCCACATTTTGTATCATAAATCGGCTGATAATAAACTTCCAGCGAACGATTTTCCAACGCCCTCCGAACCGCCATCTCCACGGAAATTCTGCGCTCCTCCTCCCGCAGCTCATCCGCCAGATAGATCCGGTCCTTCGGCAGCCGGTCATTGTATTCCGCTCCGACGAAAATCTCCAGCTGCTCCTGCGTCTTCATCTGCTCCGGCACCTTCGTCATCCAGACCTGAACGGAAATCGGCATCCTCATGGTATGGAACTCCCAGACTCCGGAGAACTTGTTCAGAATCTGCTGTGCCACAGAAGAAGCCGCTTCCTCCGTACAACCGCCGAGGAGCAGTGCAAACTCGCCGGTTCCCGTGCGGTAAATATGCGTTCTTGCTCCCTCAAACCTCATCAGCCATCTGCCAAGCTCTCTCAAAATCCGATTCTTAATATATGAGTAGAGGCTTTCAT
>HF986515.1 GCA_000431495.1 Firmicutes bacterium CAG:791
GAACTCAACCCGAATCTTTTTCGAGTCGACCTCACCCTTGGAAAGCAAGACAACCGTCTCCACGTGCACGCTGTGCGAGAACTGGTCCACCGGCTGCACCGACATCAGCTGATAGCCTCCGTCTGCCAGGACTCTGCAGTCTCTCGCCATCGTGGCGGGGTCGCAGCTGACATAAACGATGCGCTTCGGCTCCACCTCCAGAATGGTCTGAAGGCACTTCTCATCGCAGCCCTTCCGCGGGGGATCCACGACAACGACGTCAACCAGTCCTTTTTTGCTGCGGCGGTTCTCCGCCCTGACGCGGCTCTCCACATACTCCGGGACCACTTCCTCCGCCTTTCCGACGTGGAAGGTAATGTTGTGGATGTCATTTTCCTCCGCGTTCCTTCTGGCATCGCGGATGGCATCCGGAATCACCTCAACGCCGTATACCTCTTTGGCATCCGCCGCCAGGAAGCAGCCGATCGTGCCGACTCCACAGTAAAGGTCCCACACGATCTCCTTACCGGTAAGCTTTGCATCGTATCGGACGAGGCTGTAAAGGCGCTCCGCCTGTTTCGGATTGACCTGATAGAAGGAAAGCGGCGAGATATGAAACGTCACCTGCCGGTGTGCTTCCTCGAAGAAGGCCTTTCCGCCGCGGTATTCCACGTTTGAAACATGAAGAGAATCCTTGATGGTATCCTTTCCCCACAGCGTACGGATTTTCTTCCCCATGATGACATTGGTCCTTGCCGTGTTGGTATTGAGCGAAATGCTTGCCATGTCCGGAAGAACCGACAGCTCCTCCACCAGCTCCTCTTCATGCGGAAGCTTTGTTCCGTTCACAACCAGGCAGACCATGATTTCTCTTGAATAAACACCGCTTCGGATCAGAATATGCCGGACAAGTCCCTCACCGCTTTCTTCCCTGTAAGCGGGAATCTGATACCGCTTCATCCAATCAAGAACCGTTGCAGTGATCTTCTGATTCTCCTCTGCTCCGACCATACAGTCCGAAACCGGAACGATGCAGTGGGTATGGCCTGCGTAAAAACCGGCCACCGGAACGCCGTCCTTTTCCCCTACGGGAAGCTGCTGCTTGTTGCGGAAGCGGTAAGGATCCTCCATTCCTGCAATCGGATGCAGAACCTTCTGAATCTCTTCCTCCGGGAAGCCGCCGATGCGGACAAGAACATCGCGAACCTTCTTCTCCTTAAATTCCAACTGCTTCGAATACTTCAGCTCCTGAATCTGACATCCGCCGCACTTTCTTGCAAGCTCGCACCGGGGCGCGGTCCGGAAAGGGGAGGGCTTTACAATATCCAGAAGTCTGGCATAGCCATAGCCCTTTTTCACCTTCATAATCTTCGCTGTCACGGTGTCACCCATCACAGCATCCTTGATAAAAAGCGTAAAGCCGTCCGCCTTTCCGATTCCATCGCCGTCTGAACTGATGTCCTCAATGGTAACCGTCACAATATCATCCTTCTGAAACTGTGTTTTTTTCTGTCTGTCCATTGCCATTGCTGTCACTTTCCTTCATCTGTACTCCGTTGTACCTTATTCTGCAGCCAGGCCACAGATACCGTCTGTATGACTCAGAGCTCCGTCTTGCGGATATTGGAATCCAGAAGCTGCTGCCAGCCAAGCCAGGAGTTCTCTTCCGTGCCTTTCTCAAGCATTTCCTTGAAAATCTCCAGCTTTGCATCGGTATTGTCGGCAAAATTCAGGGCTGCCGCCTCCGCCAGTGCCGGCTTCTTCGGTGAGCCGTACTCCAGCTCGCCGTGATGTGCAAGGATGCAGTGCCGGAGCTCTGCAGAAAGAACCGGCGGGAAGTCCGGAATTTCCTTGATCTTCTCATCAATCATTTCCACACCGATGATGATATGCCCGATCAGCTGTCCCTCATCCGTGTAGTCATTCTGCGGAAAACGGGAAAGCTCTCTCGTTTTTCCGATGTCATGAAACATCGCTGCCGTCAGAAGCAGATCCCGATTCAGGAACGGGTAATTGTCCGCAAAATTGTCACAGAGCCGCATCACACCGAGTGTGTGCTCCAGAAGACCGCCCATAAAGCCGTGATGAACCGTCTTCGCCGCAGAGGAGACCTGGAAGGAATGAATGAATTCCTTGTCATCCACAAACAGCTTGATGATCAGCTGACGCAGATGCGGCTCCTTGACCTTGTTGGCAAGGCGGATCATCTCATCCCACATTTCCTTGCGGTTTTTCTTGGTTACCGGTACATATTCCGAAGGATCATATTCTCCCTCGCGGCACCGGCGGGCTCTCTTGATATTCAGCTGGTACTTCTTCTGATAGACCGTGACCTCTCCGACAATGTCCACGTAATCCATCTCTGAGAACTCCTCAATCCCGACACTGCCGGGCTCCCAGATCTTGGCATCGATGCTTCCTGTTTTGTCCTGGAGAATCAGGCTGTCATAGGCACGCCCGTTCTTCGCCGTCAGCTCATTTTTCTTCCTGCAAAGATAGATGCTGCTTACATTGTCGCCTTCTTTTAAATCCTTTATATACTGCATATCCATTCCTCTTTCTGTTGTCATTTCTTTTGCTGCTGGCCGCCTGTTATCCGTTGTCAGTGATTGCTTCCAAAGGTCAGTCTCGGTGTCAGATTCGCAACAAGATTGACCTCACTGTATTCGTCTCCCTTCTGCCGGCTCACCGTAACGGAAAGCTGTCTCCCCGATCTGGATTCCAGAAGAATATCCATCAGACTGCTGCAATCCGTCACTCGTTTTCCTCCGACCGCCGTGATGACATCTCCGCTCTGGATTCCTGCCTCCATGGCCGGACTGTCCATTTCTGTTCTCTGGATATATGCACCCTCCGGGAGCCCCTGCTCCGTCCGGACACTCTCCGGAATATCCGTCGCATGAATTCCGAGATATCCCATCCGGATTTCATTGGACATCTTTTCGATCTGAGATTTCATACCGGTAATTCCGATTGCACAGAGAAGGTTGGGCGAATCTGATCTGCTGTGATCCATATCAATCCAGCCGATCACGTTTCCATCCAGATCTGTCAGCACACCGCTTGCCTGGGTACTTCCGTAAATATCGGTGGTGATCTGCTTATACGCGCTGTCTGCAACATCGAGCAGAAGTCCCGAATTTGTAATTACGCCGTAGCTGACAGAGCCGGTGCTTCCGGAAGGGCTTCCGACCGCAATCACCGGTGTTCCGGTAAGCGATGCCTTTTCACTGCTCCCAAGAGCGGCAACGGTGATCTCATCATTTTGGGAAAGCGGCCCGGAAAGACTGCTCTCCTCTACCTTCAGAATGGTAAGGCCGGTTACCGTATCCTGCGTCAGAAACTGAGCCTTTGCCTGCTGTCCGTCGTGAAACGTAACCCGGATTTCCGAGGCCTTCGCGTAGGCATTGTCATCGGACAGAATCAGAATATTCTTCCCGCGAATCGCAAGAATCAGACCGCTCGCAGAACCGGCGCTGTTGAATGCATCTCCGGCCCAGTCATAATCCGGTGTGATGGACGTCACCGTCACAATTGACCGGGAAATCTGCTGTGTCAGTTCCCCAAGAGAAGCATAAAACTGTTCATACTCTGAAACCGTCGTCTCCTTCTCCTGCTTCTTGTTCTGATCTGCCAGATCCTTTCTTACCTCCGAAAGGACCTCCTTCCGAATGGCATCCACATCCACAAGACTGGCCGCCTTCTTCTCCGCTTCCGCCTCCTGAATCTGTGCATCACTCGCAATCATATCCTCCGGAGACATTTCGTCAACGGCATTTTCCTCCGGAAAGGTTACCGGTGCCGGCTCCTCCGACGGGTTGATGGCATTGTTGATGACCGGCTCCAGAAGAAGGAAAACCGTACACGCCACTGCTCCGAACAGCACCGCAAGAAACACCGTAATCGCAGTTCTTCGAAGAAGGCGCTTCTTATTTACAGGCCGCTGCCGGATTTCTTCCTTCATAAAATCCGTATTCTTCTCATCCATTTTCTATCGCTCCATGTCAGGTTCTGCTGTATACGTCGAGCAGATATAGTATAGCATAGCCTTGATAGCACGCAGGGGTCAGAACGTGTTATACTTCTTCTATTATGAATGAAAAAGTAATGCGAATCTGCGAATTTAATAAAATAACCGCTCTTCTTGCAGAGCATGCAACCTCGGATCCTGGCCGCGCGCTTTGCCGCGCCCTCTCTCCCCTGGAGGATCTTGGCGACATCATAAAGGCCCAGGAGGAGACAGAATCCGCCCTCGGATACCTCTTCCGGAACGGATCCATCAGCTTTGGAAACAACCGCGATTTTTCCGCGGCGTTTCAGGCGCTGCACATCGGAACCACGCTTTCTCTCCCGGAGCTTCTGCAGCTTGCCGCCTTCCTCGAGAACGTAGCAAGAGTCCGCAGCGCAGGCCCCGGCGATGAGGCCGATCCGCTTTTCGACCTGTTTGACTGTCTGGTTCCCTTAAGTCCGGTATCCTCCGAGATCCGCCGCTGTATTCTTGCCGAGGACCGCATCGCCGATGATGCAAGCCCGGAGCTGAAGAGAATCCGCCGCGAAATCGGACTGACCGATGATCGGATCCACGCCCAGCTTGGAAAAATGCTGAATCAGACCTACTCATCCTATCTGCAGGACAACGTCATTACGGTCCGCGATGACCGCTACTGCCTGCCGATCAAGAGTGAATACAAATCCCAGGTGCGCGGCATCGTACACGATCAGTCCTCCACCGGATCGACACTCTTTATCGAGCCTGCTGCCATTGTTGAGATGGGAAATGCTATTCGCGAGCTGCAGATAAAGGAGCGCAAGGAGGAGGAGAAGATTCTGGCCTCCCTGTCCGTTCTTCTTTCCGATCATCTGACTGCGCTTCGCGACAACTGCGCGAACATGACGCAGCTCGATTTTATTTTTGCCAAGGCGGGTCTGGCTCTGGATGAGAATGCTGTCCGTCCCGATTTTAACGAAGAGCACATCATCCGGATTCACAAGGGACGCCATCCCCTCATTGATCCGAAGAAGGTTGTTCCCATCGATCTGACCATCGGAGAGGATTACGACATGATCATTGTCACCGGCCCGAACACCGGCGGCAAAACGGTCACACTGAAAACAGTCGGTCTCTTTGAGCTGATGGGAATGGCAGGACTCCACATTCCTGCCGGAGAGCACAGTGAATTGTCCCTGTTTCGCGAGGTGTATGCGGACATCGGTGACGAGCAGAGCATCGAACAGAGCCTGTCCACGTTCTCCTCTCATATGACCTCAATTGTGGATATCCTGAAGCGTGCAGACAAGAACTGTCTGTGTCTGTTCGACGAGCTCGGGAGCGGCACGGATCCCACAGAAGGAGCGGCACTTGCCATCTCCATTCTGAATTTCATGCACACAAGAAAAATCTCCACGCTTGCGACCACGCATTATGCCGAGCTGAAGCTCTATGCAATGCGAACAGAAGGAATCGTAAACGCAAGCTGTGAGTTTGATGTGGAAACACTGCAGCCTACCTACCGCCTTCTTGTCGGTATTCCCGGGAAGAGCAACGCCTTTGCCATCTCCCAGAAGCTCGGACTTCCCGGCTACATCATTGAGACTGCGAAGGAACAGATGAGCCAGGAGACGCGGAATTTCGAGGATGTCCTGACGGATCTGGAGGATACCAGGCGCCGGAATGCGAAGCAGCAGGAGCAGCTGGATAAAATGAAGGCAGATCTGGAGCGCCGCTCCCGTGAGCTGAAGCAGAAGGAGGATTCTCTGGAGGAGCGCCGGAGAAAGATTCTGGATCAGGCCAACGAAAAGGCCCGCAACATTCTGCAGGATGCGAAGGATCAGGCAGACAGTGCAATTTCCGCAATCCGGAAAAACAGCAAGGGCGCCGACATGTCTGCCATGGAGCAGACAAGAACGAGCCTTCGCGAGAAGGTTTCGGCGAAAAACCGGCGTCTTCAGAAGCCGGAGGAGAAGAAGCCGCGCACCTCGCAGCTCTCTCCTTCCGATCTGCACATCGGTGACCGTGTGAAGGTTCTCTCTCTTGGCATGCAGGGAACCGTCACGAAGCTCCCGGATCGCCAGAACAAGGTCGGTGTTCAGTGCGGTATCATGAACTCTCAGATTCCATTGAAGGATCTGGCTCTGATCGATGAAGAGACCGGCATGACGATTGATTCCCAGGCTAAGAAAAAAGCCTCCAGCGCTCTGAAAAGGGCCTATGAAAGCCGCTCCTATGCCGTGGAGACCAGTGGAATCGATCTGTCCCGCGCAATGAACATTTCTCCGGAAATCAACCTGCTCGGCATGAACACCGATGAGGCTCTGATGGCACTCGACAAGTACCTCGATGACGCCCGTATGTCTCATCTGGACACGGTCCGCGTGGTACACGGAAAAGGCACCGGGGCTCTGCGAAATGCCGTTCAGAATTATCTCCGCAAGCAGTCCTTTGTCCGCTCCTATCGGGGCGGCGACTTCGGCGAAGGCGATGCCGGAGTCACGATTGTAAACCTGTAACCATCCTGCCTGTGTCGGCTTTTCCGGCTTTGGCATACGCCTTTGTGCACATAGAAAGGCATTTACGGAAAGGATTCGGATTCCATGGCTGTCAACAAACAGAAAATCTTAATCGTGGACGATGATGCGAACATTGCGGAGCTCATCGGTCTGTACCTGAATAAGGAGTGCTATGATACCCAGATCGCCGCAGACGGCGAAGAGGCTCTGGAATTGTTCACCACCTATGCCCCGGACCTGGTTCTGCTGGACCTGATGCTTCCCGGAATCGACGGATATCAGGTCTGCCGCGAAATCCGCACCAAATCGCAAACCCCCATCATCATGCTCAGCGCAAAGGGTGAGGTGTTCGACAAGGTTCTTGGTCTCGAGCTTGGTGCAGACGATTACATGGAAAAGCCCTTTGATTCCAAGGAGCTTGTGGCCCGCGTCAAGGCAGTCCTTCGAAGAACACATCAGGCGCCGCAGACCGCTGCTGCGTCTGCCGGCTCTGGAGACAAAATTGTCGATTATCCGGATCTTTCCATCAATCTGACCAACTATTCCGTCACATATATGGGGCACAGTCTCGACATGCCGCCCAAGGAGCTGGAGCTTTTGTATTTCCTGGCCTCCCAGCCAAACCGTGTTTTCACGCGCGAGCAGCTTCTGGATCAGATCTGGGGCTATGAATACATCGGCGATACACGCACGGTCGATGTTCATATCAAGAGAATCCGCGAGAAAATTCATGACCATGCGTCCTGGAAAATTTCAACCATCTGGGGCATCGGCTATAAATTTGAGGCAAGTGTGTAGCAGAAAGGAGGAACGGCTGTAGGGCTGCGGTACGGATGAGAACATGAGAAAAACGCTGTATCTGAAATTTCTTCTTGCTTATATTCTCTTTGCCAGCTTCGGCTTTATTGTTGTGGCAACCTTTGTCTCCAACATGACGCTGGATCAGACCCGCCGTCAGAAGGCGGACAACCTGTACCGCGAAGCGACCACCATTGCCAATTCCTATGCCGCCGAGCTTTACAATGCCGAGACCTCCATCGACAGTGTCTACAAGCAACTGAATGCCCTCGGCTCCTACCTGAATGCCGACATCATGGTCATGAACCCGTCCGGCCGGATCGTGGTCGACAGCAACACCCGGATTGATCCGGAAACCGAGGTCCGCGTGGAGGGCTTTGACCCTTCCGCCTTTGGCGGAAATCTCTACATCGAAGGGAATTTCTGGAACTATTTTTCCTCCGAAAAGCTCTCTGTCCTGGCTCCGATTACCGGAGGCTACAAAACCAACGGCTATGTGGCCATCCATTATGAAATTGCCGATCTTCACAAGGAGGCAGACCGCTATCTCAACATTTCCTACGTGGAGCTCCTGATTCTCCTGCTCCTTTCCCTGATCATTCTGATCTTCTTCACGGAGATCGTGTATCTCCCCCTTCGCCGGATCACAAAGGCTACGGAGCAGTACGCTGCAGGGAACATGCATTACGAGCTGACTGCGGACAGTGAGGATGAAATCGGTTACCTGGCCGCATCTCTCGGCTACATGGCGCAGAAGGTTGCAAGCTCCGAGGATGACCAGAAAAAATTCATTGCCAACGTCTCCCACGACTTCCGCTCGCCCCTCACCTCGATCCGCGGCTTTCTTCAGGCTATGCTGGATGGAACCATTCCGCCCGAAATGCATGAGAAATACCTCGGTATTGTTCTGAATGAGACCGACCGTCTCACCAAGCTGACCAATGATCTTCTGACGCTGAACAACCTGAACACCAAGGGAATGATCCTGAACCGGACAGATTTTGACATCAATGCGACCATCCGGCAGGTGGCCGCTTCCTTTGAGCAGACCTGCCTGAAAAAGGAAATTACGCTGGAGCTGATCCTGACCGGCAGCGTGCTCTATGTCAACGCCGACAAGGACCGCATTCAGCAGGTTCTCTACAATCTGATCGACAATGCCATCAAATTCAGCAGATCCAGCACCTCCGTCCGGCTTGAGACCTATGAGAAGCACCGGAAGATCTTCGTCTCCGTCAAGGATCACGGAATCGGGATCCCCCGCGGCGAACAGGATGCTGTCTTCGAGCGCTTCTACAAGACGGACCTTTCCCGCGGCAAGGACAAAAAAGGGACAGGCCTTGGCCTGTCCATCGTTCGCGAAATTATTCGCGCTCATAATGAAAACATCAATGTCATCTCCACCGAGGGTGTCGGCACCGAGTTTATTTTTACCCTGAAGCGTTCCGACCTGAATGACAGTCTCGATGATGACTGATCTGCGGATCTCCGAGGGCCTCCTGTACGCCCTGCCTCAGGTCTTCTCTCCGCGAAGCCTCCGGACATAGTTCTCCAGACGCTTCAGCGCCTTCTTCAGGCTTTCAATGGAGTATGCGTAGGAAATTCGAAGATATCCTTCTCCGCAGTTTCCAAATGCCGTGCCCGGAACAATGGCAACCTTCTCCTCTTTCAGAAGATTTGTCGCAAATTCGTCACTCGTCATACCGAATTCCCGGATGCAGGGGAACACGTAGAAGGCTCCCTCCGGTTCAAAGCAGGGCAATCCCATTTCTTTCAGCGTAAACAGCACAAACCGGCGTCTCTCATCGTAGGACTCACGCATTCTGCGGACATCCTCATCGCCGTTCCGCAGTGCCTCCACCGCCGCATACTGCGAGGTTGTCGGGGCGCACATGATGCAGTACTGATGGATCTTTACCATCTGTCTGATGACTTCCTTCGGTCCGCACGCATATCCGAGTCTCCAGCCTGTCATGGCATACGCCTTGGAAAAGCCATTGATCAGAATGGTTCTTTCCTGCATGCCGGGGAGTGCTGCAATGGAAACATGCTTCTTCCCGCCATAGGTCAGCTCTCCGTAAATTTCATCCGACACCACGAACAGATCATGCTTCTCAATGATCGGAACCAGCTTCTCCAGATCCTCGCGCTCCATAATCGCTCCCGTCGGATTGTTCGGGAACGGCATGACCAGAATCTTCGTTTTCGGCGTGATTGCCGCTTCCAGCTCCTCCGGTGTCAGGCGGAATTGATTTTCTTCCTTCAGCTCAATCACAACCGGCTTTCCGTCTGCCATGACCACGCACGGCTCGTAGGAGACATAGGAGGGCTGCGGGATCAGAACCTCATCTCCGGGATTGATCATTGCGCGCATCGCAAGGTCAATGGCCTCGGAGCCGCCTACCGTCACGAAAATCTGTGAGAGATAATGGTATTCCAGTCCCTGCGTTCTCTGAAGATACGCTGCAATCTCCATGCGCAGCTCCTTCAGTCCGGAATTGGAGGTATAAAAGGTTCTCCCCTTTTCCAGAGAATAAATACCCTCATCGCGAATGTGCCACGGCGTGTCAAAATCCGGTTCGCCCACTCCGAGCGAGATCACATCGTCCATCTCCGCAACAATATCGAAAAACTTCCGGATCCCGGAAGGCTGCAGCGATGCTGCCTTGTCTGCAATCAGATCTGTTCTCATGGCGTCACAATCTCCCGGATATCCTCTTCCTTCTTATCCATAATGGTTCCATGGTCCTTATACTTCTTCAGAATGAAATGCGTGGTGGTTCCAAGAACCGTATCCAGTGTCGAAAGCTTATTCGTTACGAAGCCGGATACCTCCTTCAAGGTCTTTCCTTCCAGAATGACCATCAAATCATAACCGCCACTCATCAGATAGACGTTGCTGACCTCCGGATACTTGTAGATTCTCTCTGCGATGTCCTCAAAGCCCTGGCCTCTCTGCGGGGTTACACGGACCTCGATCAGTGCCGTCACCTTCTCGATTCCGGTCTTGTCCCAGTTGATCATCGTGTGATATCCGCAGATGATGCCGTCTGTTTCCATCTCCTGCAGCGCATTTGCAACCTCAATCTCCTCGGTCCCCAGCATGATCGCCAGCTCCTTCAGATTGATCCGGCTGTTCTTCTCGATGATCGTAAGAATTCTCTCCTTCAGTGTGTTCATCCTTTGCCCTTCCTCCTTACAAGTCTATGCCAGTATCGTCAGCAGCGAATCTGCCTCCGGGCGGTTCAGATTCTGCTTCTCTTCTCCATTAATCAGAATCTTATCCCGGCCCTTTGTGAGCTCCCCGATTTTCTTCGAATAGATGCCCTTCTCCGCAAGAAGCTCCGAGGAAGATTCCGCATCGGCCACCACCGCCAGCATGCAGCCGGCCGAGGACAGCTGATAGGGATTGATTCCATAATAATCCGTAATTTCAATGGTTTCCTGAAACAGGGGAATTGCAGGAAGCTCTGCTTCCAGGCCGCCTCCCGTCTGCTTTGCAAGCTCCCAGAGAGATGCAAGCACCCCTCCGTCACCTCCGCTCACCAGGAAGGCCGGTCGAATTCCGCAATTCTCCAGCGCTTCCATCGCAGGTGTCATCAGGAGCAGTTCCTTCATACAGGCGGCGCGCTCCAGCATCCGAACCGGGAACCGCTGCTCCAGCTCCCCTCTCTTCTCTTCTGCAAGAAGAAAGGTTCCCGACAGTCCGGCCCTGCCGATCATAAGGACCTCTGCACAATCCTCTGCGAACAGCTCCGTGTCACCTGAGGCAAAATATCTTCTGCTCCCCCGGGCCATCGACCAGACCACAGGTCTTGTCACTGCACGGCACGTCTGTGCGCAGCACGCAGAAACGGTAACCTCTGCCCATGCCGCCGCATCATGAATCTCATCGGCAATGCTGCGAAGAAGCGCTTCCTCGCTTCCCTCCGGAAGGAGGATCGAAGTTCTGATATCC
>HF986516.1 GCA_000431495.1 Firmicutes bacterium CAG:791
GTTATCAAGCCGAGCGGCGTTCCGTATGAGGAGCTTCGCCCGGAGGACATGGTTGTCGTGGATTTCGATGGCAACAAGGTGGAGGGTGAGATGAATCCCTCCTCGGACACTCCTACACATGCTTATCTGTATAAGCACTGGGAGAACATCGGAGGCGTGGTACATACACATTCCTCCTACGCAACGAGCTGGGCACAGGCAGGGCGCAGCATTCCCTGCTACGGGACCACACATGCGGATTACTACTACGGTGAGATTCCCTGCTTCCGTACGCTCACGAAAGAAGAAATTGACGATGCGTATGAGAAGAATACCGGTGTTCTGATCGTCGATGAATTTGCACGGCTGCAGAAGGATTATGAGGCGGTTCCCGCCTGCCTCTGCAAGAATCATGGCCCGTTTGCATGGGGAAAGAATCCGGTGGACGCAGTTCACAGCGCAGTGGTTCTGGAAGAGGTCGCGAAGATGGCATACCGCACAGAACTCATCAATCCAAAGGTGGCACCTGCACCGCAGATCCTGCAGGACAAGCATTATTACCGCAAGCACGGTGCGAATGCATATTACGGGCAGGGTAAGCACTGAGAAAAATTCGGAGGATTCTGCCGCGCCGGCATCCAGGCTGCGGTAGCTCACGATATAGCAAACGCGTGCCGGAGGCTGCAGAGGCCTCTGACAGACAAAAAGGAGGAACGAAAGTTGAAGAATCTTGAACTGAAAAAGATGGCCAACGAAGTCCGCAAGGGGATTGTGACGGCTGTTCATTCCGCAAAAGCCGGACATCCGGGCGGATCTCTTTCTGCGGCAGATTTGTATACGTACCTGTATTTTGAAGAGATGAATGTGGGTCCCGATATGATCGGCAATCCGGATCGTGACCGGTTCGTACTGTCCAAGGGACATACCTGCCCCGGTCTGTATGCGGCGATGGCGCTGAAGGGATTTTTCCCGGTGGAGGAGCTGAAGACCTTCCGCAAGCTTGGCACCAGACTGCAGGGACATCCGAGCATGCAGTATCTGCCTGGTCTTGACATGTCTTCCGGATCTCTGGGACAGGGAATTTCCGCAGCGTGCGGTATGGCTCTGGCAGGAAAGGTGGACAAGAAGGATTACCGTGTTTACACTCTCCTCGGCGATGGTGAGCTGGAGGAAGGGCAGGTATGGGAAGCCGCTATGTTCGCCGGCGCGAAGAAGCTGGACAACCTCTGCGTCATCGTAGACAACAACAATCTTCAGATTGACGGCGACATCTCTGAGGTCAACAACCCGTATCCGATCGACAAGAAGTTTGAAGCCTTCAATTTCCATGTAATCACCATTAACGGACACGATTTTGACGACATCCGTAAGGCTTTTGAGGAAGCACGCACCGTAAAGGGCATGCCCACCGCAATCATTGCAAAGACGGTTAAGGGCAAGGGCGTTTCCTACATGGAGAATCAGGCATCCTGGCACGGCACTGCACCGAATGATGAGCAGTACGCTGAGGCAATGAAAGAACTTGAGGCAATCGACGCAGAACTGGAGAAGGAGGGCGAGCAGTAATGGCAGACGTTAAGAAGATCGCAACCCGTGAGAGCTACGGACACGCACTGGAGGAGCTCGGTGCGGATCATCCGGAAATCGTTGTTCTGGATGCGGACCTGAAGGCCTCCACCAGAACCTCTTATTTTGCAAAAAAATACCCGGAGCGTTTTTATGACTGCGGAATCGCAGAGGGCAATATGATGACGATTGCGGCAGGACTTGCGGCAGCAGGCAAGACCCCGTTTGCGTCCACCTTTGCAATGTTTGCAGCAGGGCGTGCTTATGAGCAGGTCAGAAATTCGATCGGTTATCCGCACCTCAATGTCAAGATCGGCGCAACGCATGCCGGAATCACGGTAGGTGAGGATGGAGCGAGCCATCAGTGCAACGAAGATCTGGCGCTGATGCGCACGATCCCCGGAATGGTTGTTATGAGCCCTTCCGATGATATCGAGGCAAGAGCCGCTGTTAAGGCTGCTGCTGATTATGTCGGACCGGTTTATATGAGATTCGGACGCTATGCAGTCCCGGTCTTCAATGATCCCGACTATCATTTTGAGATCGGAAAGGGCAAGCTCCTGAAGGAAGGAAAGGATGTCACCATTGTGGCAACCGGCATCTGTGTGGCTGCAGCGCTGGATGCAGCAGAGATTCTCAAGGGAGAAGGCATTGATGCAGAGGTGATCAACATCTGCACCATCAAGCCCATTGACGAAGAGCTCCTTCTGGCATCTGCAGGAAAGACCGGAAAGGTTGTTACGGCCGAGGAACACAGTATCATCGGCGGTCTCGGCGGAGCCGTTGCCGAAGTCCTTTCGGAGAAGCTTCCCACGAAGCTGTGCCGCATCGGCGTACAGGATCGCTTCGGTGAATCCGGAACGGCGGGTGAGCTTGTTGCAAAGTATGGCCTTGACGGGGCAGGAATTGCAGCGAAGACACTGGCATTTGTAAAAGGCTGAGAATAATATCGGTAAATAAATGACAGCCCGGGACTCTGTCACAGGAGCCCCGGGCATTTGAGCGATAACAGATGCCCGAAAACGGGCAGTACAGGCACAAAGACGTGCCAGCAGGTGAGCGAAAATGATAACGCTGTCTCCTTCCATTCTTGCTGCGGATTTCAACTGTCTCGGACAGGAAATCGCAGCGACCAGAAAAGCCGGCGCTCCGTGGGTTCATATTGATGTCATGGACGGTGCTTTTGTTCCGTCGATTTCATTTGGCATGCCGGTGATCAAGAGCATCCGCAAACGTACCGACCAGTTTTTTGATGTGCATCTGATGGTGAAGGACCCGGAGCGATACATCAAGAATTTTGCGGACTGCGGTGCGGATGGAATTACCTTCCATCTGGAGTCTGCACCGGATCCGGGGGCTGTGATTGCGGCCATCCGGGAGCAGGGGAAACGCGTCGGAATGGCAATTAAGCCATCCACCAAGGTGCAGGAGGCCCTTCCGTATCTGGAACGAATCGATATGCTCCTTGTCATGACGGTGGAGCCTGGCTTTGGCGGACAGAAATATATCGAGACCAGCACGAGGAAAATCCGGGAAGCACGGGCGATGCTGAACAGCCTGAACCTGGATACCGACATCGAGGTGGACGGAGGAATCGTCCGTGAGAACGTGGATGTCGTTCTGAATGCAGGCGCAAATGTCATTGTGGCGGGATCTGCCATTTATCGCGGAGAGATAGAAGAGAATACAGAATATTTTATGAATCACTTCCGGCAGCGTCCGGAAGGGTGCAAGGAACTGGAAAAGGAAGGATAAGATGCTGCAGCATATGACAAAGATGGATCGGAATGCTCCCTGCTGGTGCGGAAGCGGAAAGAAATATAAAACCTGTCACATGGATTTTGATGACAAAATCCGTGAATATGAGCTTCGCGGGTGCATTGTTCCGGACAGGAGCCTGATTAAGACACCGAAGGACGTGGAAGGAATTCGTGCGAGTGCGAAAATCAACATCGCGGTTCTGGATGAAATCGCAGAGAAAATCCACGAGGGAATGACAACGCAGGAAATTGATGATATTGTGTACAACACTACCGTGAAGATGGGTGGAATTCCGGCGGATCTTCATTATGAAGGATATCCGAAGAGCGTCTGCACCTCGGTAAACGATCAGGTCTGCCACGGAATCCCGAGCAAGGACGTGGTCCTGAAGGACGGCGATATTGTCAATGTGGATTGCTCGACGATATTGAACGGCTATTATTCCGATTCCTCGAGAATGTTCATGATCGGCAACGTCCGTGAGGACTGGAAGAAGCTCGTGCAGGTGACAAACGAATGCGTGGAAATCGGTATTCAGAATGTCAAGCCGTGGACGTTCCTCGGAGATATGGGAAATGCGGTGCATCAGCACGCTCTGAAAAACGGTTATTCTGTTGTAAAGGAAATCGGAGGGCACGGCTGCGGCCTGGAATTCCATGAGGATCCGTATGTCAGCTACGTATCGCTTCCCGGAACGGAAATGCTGATGGTTCCCGGCATGTGCTTCACCATTGAGCCGATGGTGAATATGGGAACGGATGAAATTTTTCAGGATGAAGGGAACGGCTGGTCGATTTATACGGCAGACGGGAAGCCTTCGGCGCAGAGAGAAGTACAGGTGTTGGTCACAGAGGACGGATGTGACATTCTGACCTGGTAGAAATCAGATAAGCAAGGAGAACGCAATGCAGAACAAGGGACCTTATTATATTACAACTGCCATCGCTTATACCTCGGGCAAGCCTCATATCGGCAATACCTATGAGATTATCATGGCGGACAGCATTGCCCGCTATAAGCGTGCAGACGGTTATGATGTTTATTTCCAGACCGGTTCGGATGAGCATGGTCAGAAAATTGAGGAAAGAGCAGCACAGGCCGGCAAGACACCGAAGCAGTTTGTTGATGAAACGGCAGGAGAAATCAAGAGAATCTGGGATCAGATGAATACCTCCTATGACCGCTTCATCCGCACGACGGATGAGGATCATGAGAGACAGGTTCAGAAGATTTTCAAGAAGCTTTATGATCAGGGAGATATTTATCTGGGCTCGTACAAGGGGATGTACTGCACCGAGTGCGAGGCATTTTACACCGCCTCTCAGATTGTGGACGGCAACAAGTGCCCGGTCTGCGGCGGAACCGTGCATGAGGAGAATGAGAACGCATACTTCTTCCGTATGCAGAAGTATGCACAGCGCCTGATCGATCATATTAATACGCATCCGGAGTTTATTCAGCCGGAGTCCCGCAAGAACGAAATGATGAACAACTTCCTTCTTCCGGGTCTTCAGGATCTGTGCGTTTCCCGCACCAGCTTCAAATGGGGCATTCCGGTGGATTTTGATCCGGATCATGTCGTTTATGTGTGGCTGGATGCACTGAGCAACTATATCACAGGGATCGGTTACGATGCTGACGGCAACTCCTCTGACCTGTATAAGAAGTACTGGCCGGCGGATCTTCATCTGATCGGAAAGGATATCATCCGTTTCCACACGATTTACTGGCCGATTTTCCTGATGGCACTGGGGGAGCCCCTGCCGAAACAGGTCTTCGGACATCCATGGCTTCTCCAGGGCGGAGAGAAGATGTCCAAGTCGAAGGGAAATGTCATTTATGCGGATGACATGGCGGATCTGTTCGGCGTGGATGCGGTCCGTTATTTTGTTCTCCACGAGATGCCGTATGAGAACGATGGCGTCATTACCTGGGAGCTGTGCGTGGAGCGCATCAATTCGGATCTTGCCAATACACTTGGAAATCTTGTAAAGAGAACCATCTCCATGAGCAACAAGTATTTTGACGGCATTGTGGAGAACCGCGGCGCAGATGAGCCGGTCGATCAGGAGCTGAAGGCAGTGGTGACGGGCGCTTACGCCAAGGTGGAAGAGGATATGGAAGAGCTTCGGGTGGCCGATGCGCTGAAGGAGATTTTTGCTGTATTCAAGAGACTGAACAAGTATATCGATGAGACGGAGCCGTGGGTTCTGGCAAAGGACGAGGCAAAGAAGGACCGCCTTGCAACCGTGATGTACAACCTGACAGAGGGGATCGTCATGGGAACCTCTCTTCTTGCTCCGTTTATGCCGGAGACTGCAGACAGGATTGCAGCGCAGCTGAATACCAGTCTGCGGGAGTTTGACACGCTGGAGCACTTCGGCGAGTATCCTTCCGGAAACAAGGTGACTGAGAATCCGGAGATCCTTTTTGCAAGACTTGATGAAAAGGAAATCCTGGAGAAGGTAGCGGTCATCGTCGAGAAGCAGAAGGCGGAGGCGGCTGCTGCAGCTGCCCGCGGGGAAAAGGGAGACAGCAAGAAGGAAGGAACTGCGGAGGAGCCGGAAATGGCTCTGGAGCATAAGGAGCCCATTTCCATTGAGGACTTTGACAGGCTGGAGCTTCGGATCGGACAGATCATGAAGTGTGAGGCTGTAAAGGGCTCGAAGAAGCTTCTGTGTTCACAGGTCCGCATCGGCTCGGAGATGCGGCAGATTGTCTCCGGAATTCATAAATTCTATGAGCCGGAGGAAATGGTCGGAAAGAAGGTTGCGGTTGTCTGCAATCTGAAGCCGGTCAAGCTTGCCGGAACGTTGTCGGAGGGCATGATTCTGTGCGCAGAGGATGCGGATGGAAAGCTTGCGCTGATGACACCGGAGGCGGAGAAGGACATTGCGGATGGCGCGGAGATCTGCTAAAACAATAAGCTGCCTCTGTGCGCTTCTGGCAGCTGCATGTATGACTATGAGTGCACCATTGCCTGCGGAAGCAGCGGAGAAGTCTTCGAATTTTGCTCTGGAGCAGGAGAAACGGTATCTTCTGGAGGCTCTGAATGAGTTGCAGGAGATGGGGCTTTCCCCGATTCTGATCTGGTCGGAAATTACAAAGGATCAGAGAGTGCTGGATGCAGTCGGCGAAGTGTCGGATACGGTAACCGATGCCGTAACGGAAAAGGTAAGCGAGGCAGGAGATGCGGCGGTACAGGCGGTCTCGGATGCGGCAAGGGCAGAAGCGGAGAAGGCGAAGAAGAATCTTCTTGAGCTTTTGAAGGAACAGATCCGGGACTTCCTGGAGCATCTGTTTGATAAAGGCGGGTCGTAATTACGGCAGAAAGGGAAAACATTGGGAAAATTATTTGATCTTGAAAATCCGGTCATGAGAGGGCTGTCACGTCTTGCAGACATGATGATTCTGAATTTGCTGACCTTACTTCTGTGCCTTCCGGTTTTTACAGCCGGTTCTGCGCTGACTGCCATGTACTATGTGGAGCTGAAGTGGGCAAGAAAGGAAGAAGGATACACGGTTCGGCCGTTCTTTCAGCAGTTTAAGGATAACTTTAAGCAGGCAACCGGCGAGTGGCTGATTATGCTGGTAATCGTTGCTGTTCTGGCACTGGATCTGTTCATGTTCCGTCAGGCACCGGATGCATTTCCGAAGGTGCTGCGGTAT
This sequence comes from Firmicutes bacterium CAG:791, assembly GCA_000431495.1. Taxonomy (GTDB): domain Bacteria; phylum Bacillota; class Clostridia; order Lachnospirales; family Lachnospiraceae; genus CAG-791. Next base: position 6,976 of record HF986516.1, read on the forward strand.
CTGGTGATCGCGCTGTCCATCGTTCTGTTCCTTCTTCTGCAGTGGGTTTTCCCCCTTCAGAGCCATTTCGTCAATACCGTGAAGACGACCTTTAAGAATTCTGCACTGATGGCGATCGCTAACTTCCCGAGAACGCTCGGGATCGGAGGAATCTGGCTGGTATCCGCAGGCCTTGCGGTGCTGTCAGTTCTTGCACTCCCTCAGATTTTCCCGTTTGTGGTTCTGTTCGGACTCAGCGTTCCCGGTTACGTAACCTGTCTCCTTGTCAGCAAGCCGTTCTCAAAGTTTGAGCCGGAGAAGATCGAGCCTACCGAGGAGGAAAGCGAAGAAGAGAAGGAAGAAGCCTTCCGTATTCTGAACGAGAGCAGATAGGCACTGCATCCGGTACAATATGTCGAATGAGAAAATGTGTTTTGGGTAATGTGCCTATTCAAAACGAAAATACTTAAACAAAATCAACAAAGGCGAGAATGGAGTCCCCCTTCTTCTGTATTATTGCCAAGAGAATTCCGGCTATTTTTGTGGAATTAGGTGATGGTAAGAAGAGGGGGTTTTTCATATACTTAGAACAGTCGCAAACGCGGAGGGGGATCTTCCGCAACAACAGGAGGACATAAAATGGCAAGTCTTAATTTGGAGCATATTTATAAGAAGTACCCGAATGGCTTTGAGGCTGTTAAGGATTTCAATCTTGATATCGAAGATAAGGAGTTCATCATCTTCGTAGGACCTTCCGGATGCGGAAAGTCTACCACTCTTCGTATGATCGCAGGTCTGGAAGATATTTCCTCCGGAACTCTTAAGATCGACGGAAAGGTTATGAACGATGTAGAGCCGAAGGACCGCGATATCGCAATGGTATTCCAGAACTACGCTCTGTATCCGCACATGACAGTATATGATAACATGGCATTCGGACTGAAGCTTCGCAAGGCTCCGAAGGACGAGATCGACAAGATGGTTCGCAACGCAGCAAAGATCCTTGATCTGACCAACCTTCTTGATCGTAAGCCGAAGGCTCTTTCCGGTGGACAGAGACAGCGTGTTGCCATGGGACGTGCTATCGTA
>HF986517.1 GCA_000431495.1 Firmicutes bacterium CAG:791
GAGCGTCGTCGCCTGCGGAGATTTCAAGCGTGCCGTTTTCCACATTCAAAATAGATTCGGCATTTACCGCATCGTTGACAGGGGCAGCTATCGTAAGCGTAAGTTCGCGGATGGTGAGGGATGCATCGCCCTCTGTCCCGGTGGAGGCGCCGGACTTGATTCCGTTCCTGCCGTTTGCCTGGAGAACCAGTTCGCCGGTTCCGCAGAGAACTACCTGCGAGCCGTCCTTGCACTTGATGACAGCATTTTCCGCTGTGGAATTGCTGCTTGCGTCGTTGCCGGACTCTGTTTCGGAATCATTGCCTTCGGCGTTATTGTTTTTCGTATTGGAATCGTTGTTACCGTCATTGTTGGCCTCCGTATCGGAGAGCGTGTTTACGGTTCCGGCGGCCGCTTCGATGGTGACCTCGGTGCTCTTTGCGCAGATCAGCGGAGCGGTAGTCTGGGAGGAGAGAGTCAGACCGTCCAGCGCAAGGACAACGCCGGTGGTGCCCTTTTGCACCTTCACGCTGCCGTCTTCGCAGCTGCCGGACAGAAGATAGGTACCTGCGGCAGTGATGGTAAGGGAGGTACCATCAATGGAAAGTCCAGAGCCGTCCGCTGCGGTGATGCCATCGTTGGAGAAGCGGATGCTGATGCCATCTTCTGCGGAATCCGCAGACGTTCCCGAAACAGCTGCTCCTGAAGCGGACGCATCGGAAGCACTGTCTTTGGCGTCGGAGGCAGCATCTGTTTTCGCTGAAGCGGACGCATCCTGAGATTCGGAAGCATTCTGGGATTCGGAAACATTCTGAGAGGCTGATGCGCCCTGCGATCCGGACATGGAGCAGCCGGTCAGCAGATTCAGAATCAGAGCAGCAGTCAGCGTCCGGGTGAGCACAGATGCGAATCTGCCGGTTATTTTCTTCATAAGTTCTTCACCTCCTGTCTGTCGTCTGCGGGAAGGCCGCTTGAAACTTCCAGATTGCCGTTTCGGCATCGCATGGAATCAAGCAGCTCCTTTTCAAGAGCGGTGTCTTTCAGTGTAACACGGTAGTGCAGGCTGTAGAGGCTTCCCATGTTCACGGTTTTGACATGAACGAGCTGGGAGGCGGTGGTGTAATTTTCAAACAGATCTGTAAACAGATCTGCATAGACAAGGTTCTCCGGGACGACGACCCGGATGTCACGGTCTGCGGGATCCAATCCGGGTGCTTTCTGCAGGAAGAAAATAAGGCAGGTTACAGCAGCTGCCAGAACGGCCAGGAGGACATAGCCCATGCCGCAGCAAAGGCCTGTGGTCATGGCAAGAAAGATTGCCATGATGTCCCGCGCGGTCCCGGGAACCGAGCGGAAGCGGACCAGACTGAAGGCACCCGCAACCGCAACGCCGGCCCCCAGATTGCCGTTTACGAGAAGAATGACCAGCTGCACCAGAAAGGGGAGCACCGTCAGCGCCGAGGTCATCGTCCCCGGATCCTTGCTGATTTTCCGGTAAGCCAGAGAAATTCCAAAGCCAAGTGCGATGGAAACCGCACTGCTCAGGAGAAACGCGGTCTCGGTGACTGTGATGTATAAAGAGTAGCAAATATTCCGTCAAGCATATCGTTTCATCTCCATTTCTTTTGCGTGTTCATTGATCTTTGTGTGTGCATCGATCTCTGCGTG
>HF986518.1:0-5671 GCA_000431495.1 Firmicutes bacterium CAG:791
AAAAATCTGCTTGACAAACATTAGCAAGATTTGTCTTATTATGAAATGAAGCGATGATCTGCTCGTTTTTATTATACTTCGAATCAAAGCCTTTCTATATAAAAAGGCTCCCATACATAGCCAAAACTATGTACAGAAGCCTGTTCTGTCAAAACCATGTTCAATTATTCAGAGGATCGAGGACAATCGTACCTGTCTTTCTGGTTTCCTTCAGATCAATGATTCTCTGATTTGTGGAACCCCGGAAATTCAGGGTGATCTTCTTCTGTGCTTCCACAAACGGTCCGTCTACAAGTACATCAATAAGATTCAGATATTGATCTGTCACTCCATCCACGTACTTTCTGCCACCGGGTACAAGGTCCTTGTCATAAAGATAGCCGGTATAGGCCCAGATGTTCTTCTCCGGAAGTTCTTTATGAATTCGCTGCAGGAGCGGAAGAAGGCCCTCCTGGTTACTCTCCTCCATCGGATCGCCGCCAAGAAGTGTCAGTCCGTCATAATAAGGATGCGACAGCTCCTTTATAATTTCATTCTCCATTTCCGGCGTATAGAGCTTTCCGTAATCAAAGTCCCATGTCTCCGGCTGGAAACAGCCGGGGCAGTGGTTACGACATCCGGAAACAAATACCGTCACCCGCATTCCGATTCCGTTGGCACAGTCCGCCGTCATAATTTCTCCAATGTGCATCAGCTCTGAACCCCCGATACCTCGGAGCCGAAACTCTTATTGGACAGATGAAGCACACGGTCCTTGATTTCCTGTGTGCGGCCCTGATTCCAGAACTGTGTTCCGATGTAACCGCAGGTGCGGCGGGCAACACTCATCTTACTCTGATCACGGTTTCCGCAATTCGGGCACTCCCAGACAAGCTTCCCGTTCTCATCCTCTACGATTCGGATTTCTCCGTCATAGCCACAGACCTCACAGTAATCGGATTTGGTATTGAGCTCTGCATACATGATGTTGTCATAAATGTACTGCATCACCGAGAGCACCGCCGGGATGTTGTTCTGCATGTTCGGAACCTCTACGTAGCTGATGGCTCCGCCCGGGGAGAGCTTCTGGAAGTCCGCTTCAAAGCGAAGCTTCGTGAACGCATCAATGTTCTCACGAACATTGACATGATAGCTGTTCGTAATGTAGTTGTGGTCGGTCACATCCTTGATGATGCCGAAGCGCTTCTGCAGGCACTTCGCGAACTTGTAGGTCGTCGATTCCATCGGCGTTCCATACAGGGAATAGCTGATATTCTCTGCCTTTCTCCACTCTGCGCACTTGTCATTCAGGTGCTGCATCACCTGCAGAGCAAACTCCTTGCCCTTCGGATCGGTGTGGGAGACCCCCAGCATCCGCATGCACATCTCATAAAGACCTGCATAGCCGAGACTGATCGTCGAATAATTGTTGTACAGGAGGCGGTCAATCTTCTCGCCTTTTCCAAGTCTTGCCAGAGCGCCGTACTGCCACAGAATCGGAGCGACATCCGAAATGGTCCCGAGAAGTCTCTCGTGGCGGCAGCGCAGAGCGCGGTGGCAGAGCTCCAGTCGCTCATCAAAAATCTTCCAGAACGCTTCCATGTCACCGTACGAGGAGCAGGCAACATCTACCAGATTGATGGTAACAACACCCTGATTGAAACGACCGTAATACTTGTGCTTCCCGTTCGGATCGAGACCTTCCGTATCAGGCGTCAGGAACGAGCGACAACCCATGCAGGGATAAACATCACCGTTCTTATATTCCTTCATCTTCTTCGCCGAGATGTAATCCGGAACCATTCTTCTGGAGGTGCATTTTGCAGCAAGCTCAGTCAGAGAATAGTATTTGGAATCCGGGCGGATGTTGTCTTCATCCAGCACGTAAATCAGCTTCGGGAACGCCGGCGTGATCCACACGCCCTTCTCGTTCTTGACGCCCTGCATTCTCTGCAGAAGAACCTCGCGGATGATCCGGGCCAGATCGTCTCTCGTCTGTCCCTCCGGAACCTCATCCAGATACATGAACATCGTCACAAACGGCGCCTGTCCGTTGCAGGTCATCAGCGTGATCAGCTGATACTGAATGGTCTGAATGCCGGACTTGATCTCCTCATCCAGGCGGTTCTCCACAATCTTACTGATGATATCCGCATCCTGCGTCTCTCCGGTAAGCCGTCTCTCCTCCAGAACCTGCTTCGTCAGCTTCTTTCTGGAGACATCCACAAACGGAGCCAGATGGGAGAGGGTAAAGGACTGTCCGCCGTACTGGTTGGACGCAACCTGGGCCACGATCTGCGTGGTGACATTGCAGGCCGTGAAGAAGCTGTGCGGCTTCTCAATCAGCGTCTCACTGATGACGGTTCCGTTCTGCAGCATATCCTCCAGATTGATCAGGTCACAGTTATGCTCCTTCTGGGCATAGTAATCCGAATCATGGAAATGAATGATTCCTTCCTCATGAGCCTTCACGATATCTTCCGGAAGAAGGACACGCTTGGTCAGGTCCTTGGAGACCTCACCTGCCATATAATCACGCTGCGTGGAATTGATGACGGGATTCTTGTTGGAGTTCTCCTGTTTCACTTCCTCATTCTGCTGATTGATCAGCGCCAGAATTCCGTTGTCGGTCGTATTCGACTTGCGGGAGATCTCTCTCTTATAACGATAGCGGACATACTTCTGCGCAACCTCATAGCCGCGCATCTCCATGATGCCGGTTTCCACCATGTCCTGAATGTCCTCCACATTCACCGCGTGCGAGGAGTTCTGTACCTTCTTCGCAATATTGTCTGCCACGGCATTGATCTGATAATCGTTCATCTGATAGATGCCGCTGACCTCCGCATTCGCCTTCCGGATGGCGTTGACAATCTTCGAAATATCGAAGTCAACCTCCTGCCCGTTCCGCTTTATGACATTGATTTTCACCGATACGTTTCCTTTTTCTTCCATCACAGATCCTCGTTTTGTCCGCACCGCATCTTCTGCTCGCAGAAATCGCGTCGCTTTTAAATACAAAATATTGATTATTTCGGGTTTTTGGTACACAAGATGTTGTATCTCCCGAAGTGCTCTATTATCATACACTACTATGTTTGAAAAAGGTAGGGTGGCGACCGCAAAAAATTCCCTCAAAAATGGGAACAAGATTTGTACAGAATTCGGTCTTGCTTTTTCTCAGATTCCCGGCAAACCGCAAAGTGTCTGGATGGAACAGATTTCCTGTCATCGGGAATTCACCTTTACGCAAACAGGCAGATACCGTTACAATGAGAGATAACACGAAATCGGAGAGCTGCCCGCTGCAGCTCTTTTTGAAACAGAAGGGTTTGTTTTCATGATGACAGAGTACAACAGAACCGAATTGCCTCTCGAAATATCTCCCGCGGAGCTGGATGAGCTCCGTCCCGATGATTATATTCTGGTGGACACCAGAGAAAAGAGCGACTACGAGCACGGCTTTATCCCGGGCTGCGTTCTTTTTTCTCCCGGAAAGGTGCGTGAATATGCGGAAAGAGACAGCCTTTCGCCTTTTTCCAAAGACAAACGCATCGTCCTGTACTGCAAATACGGAACCGTGACCAGAGAGCTAGCGGAAGAGCTGCAGGATCTTGGCTTTGCTGCGCAGAGCCTTTCCGGCGGCTATGGTGCGTGGGCACTTCATGCCATCACCAGACAGTCCCGAAACAGCGAGCTTCGTGAACACATTGAGCTTTCTCTGCAGAAGGGACATTTTCACCGTGATCTTCTCAACCCCTTTGCGCGCGCCATCATCAAATACCGGCAGATTCAGAACGGGGACAGGATCGCCGTCTGCATCTCCGGCGGCAAGGATTCTATGCTGATGGCAAAGCTTTTCCAGGAATTCCAGCGTCACGGTCAGTTCTCCTTTGAGCTTGTTTTTCTTTGCATGGACCCCGGCTACAACGAGGCAAACCGTCACATCATTGAGAGCAACGCGGAGCTCCTTGGCATTCCTCTGACTTTTTTCGAGACCTCCATCTTTGATACTGTGTATCAGATCAAGTCCTCGCCCTGCTACCTGTGCGCCCGCATGCGCCGCGGCCATTTATATAAGAAGGCGAAGGAGCTCGGCTGCAACAAAATTGCGCTCGGGCATCACTACGATGATGTCATTGAGACCGCCTTTATGGGAATGCTGTACTCCGGGCAATGGGAGGCTATGCTCCCCAGACTGAAGAGCACAAATTTTGACGGAATGGAGCTGATCCGCCCGCTCTATTTTATCCGTGAAGACGACATCAAGGCATGGCGCGACGAGAATCACCTACACTTCATCCAGTGCGCTTGTCACTTCACAGATACCTGCACCACCTGTGCCGTGACGCCGGAGTCGTCCGACGCGTCCCGCACCGGGCACAAGCGAATGGAAACCAAGCGCATCATCGCGGAGCTGAAGAAAACCAATCCGATGATCGAGAGCAACATCTTCCATGCCACAGAGAATGTCAGTATCGACAAGCTTCTCGGCTACAAAAAGGACGGGAAGCATCACAGCTTCCTAGAGGAATTTGATGGAGAGTAATCAGCGAGGGCTGAATACAGATATTTTCTGAAATAGAAGCTGCTGTTTCTGCCAAATTTACGTCCTTGTTTTTAGGGCAACATGCGAACTGTACGAAAAGTACGGATGTGCTAAGATGTAGTCACAACTATATATCGGTGTTCCAAGGGTTCGATCCCTGCAAATCAATCAGGGATCGGCGGGTGCCTCCCTGTTTATATAAAACGCATTCACAAACAAGGAGGTAGCAATTGAAAGAACAAACGTATCTGTCTGCAGAAATCAGTTCTGCAGACCAGAAGGCCGGATATGACGCCGCCGTGAAGCGCATTCTGGCCGCAAAATGCATTCTCGCCAGAATTCTCGTTGGGACGGTCCCGGAATTCCGGGAGTATTCGTATGCGGAAGCGGAGGCTGCTATCATCGGCCTTCCTGAAATCGCAACAAGAAGGGTCCGTCCCGATGAAAGAATCAAAACTGAGGCAGTGCAGGGCTTGAACACAGAAAGCAAGCTTCCCGGAGAGGGAGAAGTCACTTTTGATATCGTGTTCTGCGCAATTGCAAAGGATGGAAGCCCGCAGAAGCTCTATATCAATATTGAAGCACAGCAATCCGTCCAGCTTCATTATGATCTCATATGCCGCTCGATTTTTTATCCTGCAAGGCTGTTATCCGAGCAATTAGACCGGGAGTTTACTACCGATTCTTATGATAAGATTAAGAAGGTATATTCGATCTGGATTTGCATGGATTCTCCGGAGAAAAGCGAGAAAAAGCTTGCAGCAAACACTATTGTTCAATACCGCATCAGGCCCGAAGTTTTATATCCATCGGAGAATATCCCGAAAATGTCATTCGGCAGATATGACTTATTCTCAACGATCTTCATCAATCTCGTACCGGACACCAAAAAAACAAACGATGAACTGATCGGAATGTTGTCCACACTGCTTTCCAATACATTTCGAGCAGATCAGAAAAAGCAGATTCTTGAAACACAATATGGACTTTTGATGACACGAAAGATCGACAGGGAGGTTCAGAATATGTGCAACTTGAGCGAGGGAATTGAAGCCGCTGCAATTGCAAAAGCGGAGGAGAAATTTAACAGTATTCTTTCCGAGAAGGATAAAGCTATCACAGAGAAAGACAAGGCCATCAACG
>HF986518.1:5705-9763 GCA_000431495.1 Firmicutes bacterium CAG:791
AAGGACAAGGCCATCAACGAGAAGGACAAGGCCATCAACGAGAAGGACAAGGCCATCAACGAGAAAGATGAGGAAATCTCTCGTCTGAAAAAGCTCCTGGCAGAAGCAAGCAGCAGATAGAAAAAAGGGCTGTAAAAAACATAGCCCATAAAAAAGGACCCAGGGGTTATATGATAAACTTTAACACAGATTATTCTCTCCAGCCTTCCGGCAGGTATTTGATGGTATTTGCGATCATATCGTCGACAAGCTTACCGGTCGTTTCCGGATCCTTGCACTTGGCATTATAGTTCGGATCATTCAGGAAGGCTTCCACCACAAGATCCCGGTCGCAGGTCAGCGCTGCCTTCAGCGTTCTCTCATGGTTCTCCACATGCGGAATCACAAGGTCATAGACATCTCTCTTGATCGGTCCGGCCGCAACCGGATGAATATGGTCACGTTCAAAGACCGCATTGGTTTCCACAACTGCCTCTGCAGGGAGATTCGGAATCTGAAGCGACGTGTTCGGAATGTTTACATTCGCCACCACTCTTGTCAGACCGCAGAGTGCCTTGATAAGAAGGGTTCCTTCTTCGCCGGTTGCTTCCAGCTTGATCTCATCCTTGCCATCCTCCAGATTCTGCGCACGTTGCAGTCTTTCCTTTAAATCTTCCTTTCTCCGGGAAACCGGAGTCAGATCATATTTCCACGCATGTACCGTATCCGGATCCTTCAAATAGGTGTCACCGGGCATAAACTCTGCCAGATGACGATCTCCTGCTGCCGCGATCCAGCCGTATTTATTGAAGAGATCCATTTTTACACGATGTGCACAGATGAAATGAGAGTTCAGCCATCCGTTGTCCTTGGATCCAAAGCCCTCCTCGAAATGCTTCCCGATATACTGCCGATAGATCGGGAAGAGGTCCACTCCCTTATAGGAAGCACTGGAAAACCAGGTAAAATGATTGATTCCGGTTACATTGACCAGAATATCATGCCAGTCTTCGACCTTGTCTCCAGTCTCCTCTTCATAAATTCCCTGCAGCATCTTCTGCGTGCCAAACACCTCGTGGCAGCAGCCAAAGGCTTTGATCTGCGGGAAAACATAGTACAGTGTCTTTACGCAAAGAGACATCGGGTTCGTGTAGTTGATGACCCATGCATCCGGGCAAAAGCTCCGGATCGCCTGCGCGATCTCCACATACATCGGGATGGTACGCAGCGCTCGGACAATTCCTCCGGGGCCTGCCGTATCTCCGACGGACTGATAGCAGCCGACACGCTCCGGCAGATGAACATCCGATTCCATCTCCTCAAAGGTTCCGGGAAGAATGGAAATGATGACGAAATCGCAGCCGGTCAGCGCACTCTCCAGAGTCGGATAGACCTCAAATTTCCAGTCTCCCTTCGCATCTTCCCTGCTCATCAGATGATTGCCGATCTTTTTGTTCACCTCAGCCGCCTTCTGATCCAGATCATACAGCCGCACCTCGCCGGAGATCTGATCCTCCTGCGCAAGGTCTGTCATCAGCGTCCAGGCCCAGCCTCGGGATCCTCCTCCAATGTATGCAATTTTCAAATCCGTTACTTTATCATCCTTGTAAATCATAGGTACCCCCTTGGGCCACGCTGTGCGGCCGGTTATTTCATAATACTTCAGATGACATTGTTCCTGCACACGTGTCCGTCAGTTCACCCTTCAAACCGCTTCGATGTGCTTCTACGATAAATAGAGTATTCTATGCCGAGGATGAATACTACAACAATTCATCTATTATATTTATTACTTATCTTATTGGACAGCAATCACAGATCCACACTTCCCGGATTCTTCCCTGTTTCTATGCATTCCGATTCTTTTTCCGATACTGCAGCGGCGCCAGTCCGGTTGCCGTCCGGAAGACCCGTTCAAAATAAGTCACATTTCCAAACCCCGTTTCTCCGGCAATCTCCGTAATCGAGAGATCCGTTTCACACAGAAGCCCCTCCGCCTTCCGCACGCGGACAAAGGACAGATATTCCACAACCGTAAAGCCTGTAATCTGCTTGAACATATAGGTCATTCTGGATCTGCTGATATAAAATCTCGCAGACAGATCGTCCAATCGGATGCTCTCACTGCAATGCTGCTGAAGATACTGTGCAATTTCATCGATAACCTGATGAATCCGTTCGGTCTCTTTTCCCGGAACCAGGCCCTGTGGCTTTCCGCTGTTTTCCATTTTTCTTCTCCGGGCGCAGATCGCGTAAAAATCCAGAAGCTCCATCCCCTTCAGTACAACCGAGGAGCGCGCTTCTCCGGCAGTCATTTTCTCCTTCAGCTCCGTGATGAGTAAGCAGACCCTTTCCCACTCGTCTTCCTCGAAGCAGACAGGCCCTGCAAACTCGGATCCGAAGCCTTCAAAATCAGGATAATGAAGTCCTTTCAGCAGCATGTCATACGGATTCGGACTGTACTCCAGAAGGAAACGCCGATGCGCCGGATTCTCCGGACAAACGCTGGTCTTATGAATGCGGTTTCTTCCTATTAAAATACCGGTGTGCGGGACCAGGTGATACGTATTCTGATCCACGAAATAATACCGTTCTCCCTCCATCAGGAAATACAGCTCCAGCTCGCTGTGAAAATGCCTGGTCTGCATGGAGAAGCTGCTGTTCCACCCGGCCTCCTCTGCAGAAAGCCCCTCTGTTTTTCCTGAGAATATAATAATACGTCCCTGATTTTCCATTTTCTCAACCTTCTCATGAAGATCTTCACGGGAGAAGCTCCCATGTGTATGAAAGATAACAAAAGGAGAAACCTCCGCATCCGGGCTTGCCCCGCGAACAGAAAGTTTCTCCTTCATCATATGGATTCTTCGCATAAGAGAAAAGCATTTTTTTCCTTTTGCAGAAGATTTCTTTATTGTGTTACCCCTTCAGGCCAGAGGTGCTGATTCCTTCCACCAGATATTTCTGGAAGAACAGGAAGATGACGACAGCCGGCAGAACGGAAAGCGTTGCCATTGCAAACATCGCTCCGTAATCAGAGGAGGAGCCGGGATCGCAGAACAGCTTCAGCGCCAGGGAAACCGGATACTTTGCCGTCTTGTTGATATACAGCAATGCAGAAAGGAAATCGTCCCATCTCCACATGAAGGAGAAAATGCTTCCCGTCACAACTGCAGGCTTCATAAGCGGAGCAATCACCAGACGGAAAATTCCGAAATAAGAGCATCCGTCGATCTTCGCCGCTTCATCCAGCTCTCTCGGAATTCCTTCAATAAGATGAGCTCGGAAAGTCCAAACTCATCCTCCATTGAACTTGCGGAATGGCTGGTCCAGATGGAACATGAAGAGGACCGGCAGGGTCTTCAGGAAATGATCCTGCAGCGCTTCTCCCGGCTGGCGGAGACCTCCCGGATTTCCACCAAATGCAGTCCGATGGTGCATCAGATTCAGGACTATGTCTCGGAACACCTTCAGGACAGCAGCCTGACGCTCAAGCAAATTGCCGAAACGGATCTCTTCATGAACGTTGATTACGTTAGCAAGAAGTTTTACAAGGAAACCGGCATGACACCTACGGATTATGTGAACGAAATCTCCTGATTATCCGATCAGATAATATTTCATTTCCATTGTTCAATTGTTGTAGTATTTATTATTTTTACCCTCTATGCTGATCAGCAAGAGAGGGATGGAACGCCACGTAAAACCGAAAATACCAGTGAGGCTATTTCCATGTACCGATGAAAGAAGAATAAGATGATGGCAAAATTAAACTATGAAGTATTGAAGAACAGCGGCTACAACGGATACATCCTCGGGAAAGGGCAGGCTCCTGTCAAGGTCCTGCAGTTCGGCGAAGGAAACTTCCTCCGCGCTTTCGTGGATTACTGGTTTGATATGTCCAACGAAAAAGCCGGCTGGAACGGCAAGATTGCCCTCGTTCAGCCCATCGCTCAAGGACTGACTAAGATGGTCAACGATCAGGAGGGCCTCTATACCCTCTATCTTCGCGGCTCCGAAAACGGCGAAAAGGTCAACCGCAAGCGCGTTATCTCCTGCGTGGATGCCTGCTACAACCCTTA
>HF986519.1 GCA_000431495.1 Firmicutes bacterium CAG:791
GAATGGAGGAGACGGAGGGAAAATACGGCTGGTACAATGGCAGAAATGTCGGTCTTTTCCGGGATGCCGGCTATGACAGAGAGCAGACCGTTCTGAATGCCCGGGAAACGATGAAGGCTTCGATTGGAGAATTTCAGAATTCCAAGCGGTATCTCATTCGCTTTTATGCGGGAAAATTTCTGTCACAGTGGGGGGATCCCACCTGTGTCTCCATGAGGGAGATGGAGGAGACGAGACGGCATACGGGAGAGCTTCCGAAGCTAGTGGATTCTCTTATCTTCGGAACGGGAAGCCGGATTCTTCAGTGGGGGATGAATGTGACGCACTCTCTGATCTATCTGGGACTCACTGTTTATTTGCTCAGCGTCACAGGGTCTGCGCTCCGAAGAAAGCAAAAGCTCAGAATGCCGGCGCAGAACGGCCAACAGGCGCAGAACGGCCAACGGGCACAGAACGGCCAACAGGTGCAAAAGCAGGGACAGCACCTTCGCACCGTATCCGAGCCGGAAATTCTGCTGGTTCTCTTTCTCGTCGGCGGGATGCTGTTCCACCAGATCTGGGAGGCCTCCGGAAGATACACCATGCGGTATTACCTGACGATGCTGCCCCTTGCGGCATGGGGGATCTGCCGCCTGATCGGAGGAAAGCAGCAGGAGGCCTGAAAAGATCGGAAACAGGCTGGAATGATCTGAGAAAAATCTGAAATGGTCTGAGCAAAACAGAGGAGGCCTGAGATATTTTGCAAGGTCTGAGAGGGACATATTAGCAATAACTCGATAAAGGATTCTGGACAGGGGGATGAAATGCTGGATCCGACAGGACGTTATTACAACATATTTATGGGCTGCATCATGGGAGGCGCATTCGGAGATGCGCTCGGTTTTCCCGTGGAGTTTATGCAGCTTTCTGAGATCGTGGAGCACTATGGACGCCAGGGAATCGTAAAGCCGCAGTTCGGGCCGAATCAGAAGGCTCTTGTCAGCGATGACACGCAGATGATTCTGTTCGGGATGGACGGGCTGACCGAGGGAATCCGGCTTCGCAGAAGCGGGGCTGCGGATGCGGACGCCGAGATTTTTCTGGACCTGGCCTATCTGGATTGGTATGCGACGCAGCAGTCCAGAATCCGCTATACCCATCCTTTTACGGCAATTTACACGGATCACCGCCTGAAGGCGCAGCGCGCACCGGGAAAAACATGCATGAGCGCTTTGGCACAGCAGTTCATTGCGGCGCAGGGAACCGGAGAGGAATACAATGTGCAAAAACGCGGAACGATGGAGAAGCCTTTCAATGCCAGCAAGGGGTGCGGCTCGGTGATGCGGGCAGCTCCGATCGGGCTGATGCTGAACGAGGAAACCCAGAATCTCCGGAGAGAAAATGTCGCACTTGCGGCAGCCCGCGCTGCTGCGCTTACGCACGGGCACCCCTTCGCCTGGCTGTCCTCGGCGCTTCTTGCCGAGATGATTCACCGGATGCTTTACCGGCGGCCTGCGGATCCGACTCTGGAGCGCCTTGCCGCCAATGCGGTCTACCAGGTGGAGCAGCAGTTCCGTGGCTTAAAGGATCTCCCGGAGTTCATCGCGCTTATGGAAAGGGCCATGGAGCTTGCCGCAACGCCTTCGATCACCACAGGAAAAAGCCTCTCCCGGCTTGGGAAAGGGGAGACCTGTGAATCGGTGCTCGCCATGAGCCTCTATCTGACCCTTCGCTATCAGAACGATTATTTTACGGCGATCCACGCCGCCGTCAATCAGAACGGCGACTCCGACACAGCAGGCTCCGTCACCGGAAATCTTCTCGGAGCCTGGCTTGGATATGAAGCCATCAGCTATCAGCTGGACTGCGTCTACGGCATGCAGGATTTCCTGGGACAGCATCTGGAAATGCACGACCTGATCCTGGACACCGTGCGAAGAGCCTGGCACACTGCAATTCTCGGGGATCATTGAAGCGCTTTCTTGCGTTACTTCACTGCGGCGCTTTCTCACGGCGCTTTTTCACAGCGCTTCTGTGCGGCACTTTCTTGCGTTACTTCACTGCGGCACTTTCCCGCGGCACGGTAACGAGACATTTCCATGCAGCACCGCAATTCCATGCGAGAATTGCGGTATGGACACAAGAGAGAAACTTCGATACTATCATAGGTAATTGCATATTTCATCCAGTCTGTGAATGCCGCATCGGGAATCGTATGCGGTCCCGTCTGTTTTCTATTCTGAATTCACATCCCATGAAGCTTATGCAAGAAAAACCCATTCATTTGTATAGGCAGAAGCTTCGCACGAGACAGGCAAAATAACTTCGGAGGAGAAACATCGAAGACAGAAGGAAATCGTCAGAAGGCTTCTGCATCAGAAAAAGGAGGCTGACGATGAGTATCGCAGACACGGTGACAAAGCAATATCTTCAGGACAATGAAGTATTCTCGGATGTGTTCAATTATCAGCTGTTCGATGGAGAGCAGGTCATACATCCCGAAGATCTGACAGAGCTGGATCCTTCCGAAATGCTGGTTATGTCCGGAAGAAGCACCAGGGGAAAACAAAGTAAGCCGGGGACTCGGAATCTTTTCCGTGATCTGATGAAAAACACGGTAATCCGCAGAGATCAGCATGCTGTGTATCGTCTGAATCTTGGAACGGAATTGCAGACAAACGTGCATTATGCCATGCCGGTGAGAAATCAGATGTACGATGCGATTGATTACTATGATCAGATTGAGCAGACGGCAAAGAGGCACCGAAGAGAAAATAATCCTCCTGCGAGCTCATCGGGAGAATTTCTGTCCGGTTTTCGAAAAGAAGACAAACTGATTCCTGTTTTCACCCTGACGATTTATTTCGGTTCAGATCCATGGGACGGTCCCTTGTGCCTGCATGATATGATGGAACTGAGAGATCCCAGAATGAAACAGCACATTCAGAACTATCGGCTGAATCTGATCGAACCGTCAACACTGAGTAAAGACGAGCTGCAGAAGTTTCAGACAAGCTTTCGGGAAGTCATGGGCTACATCAAGTATTCCAAAAATGCAGATGAACTGCTGGCTTTCACAAAAGACAATCCGCGCATGCTGCTGGAGGTCAGTGCAGCCCGTGTGATCGGAACGATGACAGGAACGGATATTTCATATGAAGAAGCGAAGGAGGGCAGGATAGATATGTGCAAAGCAATCGAAGATTTGATGCGTACCAGCGAAGAGCAGGGGCATATAGAAGGAAAAAGAGACGGCCGAAACGAAGAACGCGCGAAGATCCTGACCTCTCTGGTACAACTGGTCAAGGAAGGACGCATGCGTGCAGAGGATGTGGCGGAGACCCTTGAGGTGCCGCTGGAAGAAGTCCTTGCTGCAGCCGGGGCCCGCGAGGCGAAGATGCCGGAATAGGAAAGCCTCCTGATCATGCATTCGTGGCCTCGCGGGATGCAATTCAGCGTCGGGATGCATCCTGAATTGCAGAAAATGCCTGGGAGGGATGATTTCCAGCCCGGGATTTCATCTCTATTTGCAGAATTCTTCATGCAGGGATGATTTCCAGCGGGGAAAACCATC
>HF986520.1 GCA_000431495.1 Firmicutes bacterium CAG:791
GATAAAAATCCTCTCTCAGGGATGATTCTTCCCCGCTGATTTCATCCCTGCGGATAAAAGTTTTCTCTCAGGGATGATGCTCCCCCGCTGCGCAGGTCATATTTCAGTTTTCCTCCCCCTGTCCGTCGCTTTTCCGGATTCTGTCTGCGATGGCATCCGCAAGGGCCTTCGCTTCCTCTCCGGTCTCTGCCTCTACGCCAACCCGGATCACCGGCTCGGTGCCGGAGGGGCGAACAAGAAGGGAGCCCTTTCCCTCCAGATGGCCCTTCGTCTCGTCAAGAAGAGAGAGGACGTCAGGATCCCGCATCACACGGTCCTTGTCCGCAACGCGGACGGAATACTGAACCTGCGGATAGAGGTGGAGCGGCGCTGCAAGCTCGGAGAGCTTTTTCTTCTTCGCGAGCATCACCTGCATTACCTTCAGGGAGGTCAGGACGCCGTCTCCTGTCGTGGAATACTTGCTGAAAATAATGTGTCCCGTCTGCTCCCCGCCGATGCGGTAGCCATTCTGCTTCATCGCCTCATAGACGTATTTGTCGCCGACCTTCGTCCGGACATAATCAATGCCGGCCTCCTCCAGTGCCTGAAACAGGCCGTAATTCGACTGGGCTGTCGCGACAACGGTGTTCTCCAGAAGCTTTCCCCTCTCCTTCATGTAGCACGCATACATATAAAGGATATGATCTCCCGTGATCACATCGCCCTTCTCATCCACGGCAAGGCAGCGGTCTGCATCTCCGTCATAGGCAAAGCCCACATCCAGACGATTGTCCCGGACAAAATCCTGCAGCTGCTCAATATGCGTGGAGCCGACATTCCGGTTGATGTTGAGTCCGTTCGGCCGGTCACCGATCAGATAGGTCTCTGCTCCAAGAGCGTTGAAGACAGCCTTGGCAATGGACCAGCTGCCGCCGTTTGCGCAGTCAAGTCCGACCTTCATGCCGCGGAAATCAAAGACGCCGAGAGAAATCAGATAACCGATGTAACGATTCCGGCCCGCGATGTAATCGATGGTCGTTCCGATCTTCTCCCCTTCCGCAAACGGAAGATCCTTCCATTCCCTTCCAAAGCACGAAAAAGCGGGGATCTCTCCGTCTCCCTCGATTCTCTTCAGCACATGATCCAGCCAGTCCTCAATCAGCGCGATGGTCTCATCATCCATCTTCTCGCCCATCCGGTTCACCAGCTTGATGCCGTTGTCATGGAAGGGATTGTGGCTTGCCGTGATCATCACGCCGCAGTCAAAGCGATCCACTCTCGTGATGTAGCTGATCGAGGGGGTTGTCGTCACGTGGAGAAGATACGCATCCGCTCCGCTCGCCACAAGCCCTCCGACCAGTGAATACTCATACATGTAGCTGGATTTCCGGGTGTCCTTGCCGATGACGATTCTCGCCGGCTCATCCTCGCCTCTGCTCTTTTTCAGCTCGCCGTAATACCATCCGAGAAACCGTCCGATTTCAAAGGCGTGCACCGCAGTCAGATCACTGCCTGCTTCCCCGCGAAAACCGTCTGTTCCAAAATATCTTCCCATATATCCAGCCTTTCCCGCAGTCCTTCTGCGGACGTTCGATTATCCGAAATACAGCTCCTTTGTCCGTTCCACAACATCATCCCAG
This sequence comes from Firmicutes bacterium CAG:791, assembly GCA_000431495.1. GTDB lineage: Bacteria > Bacillota > Clostridia > Lachnospirales > Lachnospiraceae > CAG-791. The sequence continues at coordinate 1,620 of HF986520.1, forward strand.
TTGTACTTGCCGCAGATGTAATCGGCAGCGCTCTCCCGGTAATGCTCCACCTCTTCCGGGTGATCCAGAAGCTCCTCCAGGTGCTTTTTCAGATCCGGAACGTCTCCCTTTCGGAATACAGCCGCGTGATCCTCCACCACCTCAGTGCTCTCCTTGATGTCCGAAACCAGACAGCAGTTCCCGTAGCTCATCGCTTCCAGAAGGCTGATGGACATTCCCTCCACGTCAGAAGGAAGCGCAAAGACATACGCATTCGACAGGAGCTCGGAAAGCGTTCTTCCTTCCACAAGCCCTGCCAGAATCACCCGGTCGTCCTGGGCGGCAAGCGCCTTGATCTCTTCATAATACTCCACCGCATTGGACGGGCCTCCCGCAAGAAGAAGCTTCTTGTCCGTCGGGATTTCGCGAAATGCCTCAAGAAGATAGTGGAGCCCCTTCTCCGGAACAATCCGGCAGAGGGTCATGATATAGCCATCCTTCTCAAGGCCCCACCGCTTTGTGATCTCCTTCGCCTCCATCCGCTGCGGCCTTGCAATGCCGTTCGGAATAAAATGCGTTTCTCTTCCGTACCTCTCAAGGAAGTACTCCTGAAGATTCTCGGACAGAACAATGACCTCATCGGCGTGCCTCGCCGCCATCTTCTCTCCGGCCTGAAGCATGCGGGAGGCAAAATGCCCCCATTTTGCCCGCTGCCAGTCGAGTCCGTGAATCGTGGCAACCACGCGGATCCCGAAAAGCTTCGGCAGCCAGCACATCAGGCACGGGCCCTCCGCATGAAAATGAATCACATCGTAACGACCGAACAGTGCCCGGACCGTTGCAAAAAATGAATAAATGATCGCATTCAGCTTCCCGTTCGACACAGTCGGCGTAATCAGAATCCGGACTCCGTCACGGTAGTACCCGGTTTTCCCCGGAATCCGGTCATAATCCGAATGCTTCATCCGGTACCCCGCCCGGTTGTAGCACTCCACATCAAAGCCCTGGTCCCGAAGCCTTGTCGCAAGCTCCCAGACCACCACCTCTACACCGCCTTCACGGGACGGCACACGCTTATGCCCGATCATTGCCACCCGGAACGGCTTATTCTTTTCTTTTTTCTTATTCTCGGAAAATGCCATGTATCTTCCCTGTCTCTTCCTTTTTCCCCGTCTGTAACCTTTTCGCTTCTATTTTCCTTTTCTTCCCCGTCTGTTGCCTTTCAGCCTCTGGTCCCACAGCCCTCGCCGTTTTCCATGGAATACTTCATGGAAGCGATGAGTCTGCGGTACATCTCCTCCAGATCCGCCTCCGGCTGCCAGCCAAGTGCACGAAGCTTCGATGCATCCAGAAACAGCTTCGTGTCAGCCGCATATCCAAAGGCATTGGTCTCCGGGATATCGTAAACCACGCGGATTGCTCCGCCGGCAATCTTCTCCGCCACAAGCTGTGCCATCTTCGCAATGGTCGTATGTGTTTTCTCATTCGACACATTGTAGGCCTGCCCGGCTTCCCCCCGGACGGCAATCGTCAGAATGCCGCGCACCGAGTCTCTCGTGTAGCAGTAATTTCCCTCGGAAAGCCCCTTCGTATGCAGAACGATGTCCGTGCCCTGCATCGCGCTTCTTGCGAACTGAGAGAAAACACGATTCTCCCACGGCAGAATGCCCGCCCCGAAGGTCTGCGACAGCCGCGCAATCATGACAGAAAGGCCATACTCATGACCAAAGCCAATGCACAGATTCTCACACATTCTCTTGCTCTCCGGATAATCCGTGCGCACCTTCGTAAGATCCAGAAAGCCGAGCCGGTCCTCCGTCGCCGGAATGTCCCTGCCGCTCTCATCCGCAAGCGTTCCGTACATTTCCATGCTGGACAGATAGACAAAACGCTGCGCGCCTGCGGCTTTT
>HF986521.1:0-12819 GCA_000431495.1 Firmicutes bacterium CAG:791
TTGACAATGGTCACTTCATAACAGGGATGATTTCCGGCCGCGGATTTCATCTTGATTTGCAGGTTTCTCCTCCCAGGGATGATTTCCGGCCGCGGATTTCATCCTGATTTACAGGTTCTTCATAACAGGGATGATTTCCGCCCCGGAATTTCATCTCTATTTGCAGGATTCTTCTCGTAGGGATGATTCCCAGCCATAGAATTCATCCTGATTTGCTGGTTTCTTCATAACAGGGATGATTCCCAGTCATAGAATTCATCCTGCCTTACCCTCGTACCAGCCCGCCGTCGCGGAAATAGAGGTGTCCGATCTTCTCCCCGCTTGCGGGATCATAGATCAGGATCTGCACATCAATGTTTCCGTTGTTCACGTAGTCCAGCTGGTTTTCGTCGGTATTCTCTCCGACGCTCAGAAGATCATAATTTTCCAATGTCGTGAAATTCACGGTGCCAAAGCTCGTTTTGATGTGCTCCAGCGGCACCGTTCCCTTGGTCTCCTCGTTCGTTTCCGTTACGGGGTCATGGATCAGGCAGTAGCCAAGCTTCGTCCCGGCCATGACATCAATTCCATCCGTGCCGGACAGATTCTTGATCAGCTTACGCAAAGACTCATCGTAGAAGGCGACCGAATCATTGTTGATAAAGATAATTGTGCTGACATCATTGAAATTCAGTGTCATCAGCTCCGCGTACAGATCCTCCGGATTCAGGATGTTCGCGACAATCTGCTGATGATATTTCCGAACCGCGGCCTCCCAGAGCTCATATCCCGCTTCGCCTCTCCGGTCCGGCACGCCGACCTCGGAGGAAAGCACCGCTCCGAGCCAGGCGGAGGCTTTTGCCGCGCCAAGTGCGTTTAAATGTGTCTGGCTCTGCTGATCCGTTTCCGGGTTGATGATATTTTCCACATAATTCATGTTCAGGAACGGGATGCCGTATTCGTCCGCAATGTCCTGCGCGCTGTTTGCAATCCGCTGCAGATCCTCATTTTCCGCAAAGGGGACCTGAACCAGAATGGGAAAAATATCCTTCTCCCTGCACAGATCCAGAATCCTTCGAAGATACGTTTTGCCGACCGTAGCTTTCTCGAATTTCTCCGACGGATCCACCCGCGGATAGAGCGATACGCCGGGATCCACCTCATAACGGAGCTGCGCGCCAAGAATCGACTCTCCGCAGGGCTCTCCAAAGACTCCCTCATAATCCTCCCGTTCCAGGGAGGACCAACGGCTGTGATAACGGATAAAATCAAAGGCAAACTCCCTTCGGAGGGAGGGATCCGAAATCAGATCCGCCAAAGCAGCCCTCTTGTTTTTCCCGTAAGGAAAAGCATCCATCACCTCGTGAAGCTGATCAATTGCGGCACTCCTGTCCGCGTCCGATTCCGCATCCGTCATCACATCCAGATACTGATAGTCCTTCTCCAGAAGATACGTGTCAATCACCACATATTTTGGCGTCCCATAGTCGAGCGCGTTCACAAAGTCCCAGTAGGTCACCGGCAGAACATTCCCGTGTCCGCCGAGATTGTAGGAGGCAATTCCAAAGTTCTCGTACAGAACCGCCGGATTGATCCCGTTGATCATGTGCGAGGACCCAAGGAGCAGCACATCCGCCTTCGGCGCCGCGGCAAAATAATCCCCGTTCTTCTCCCTGCTGTCCTTTCTCTCCACCAGGCGGTCTGCCAGATACAGACAGCCTGCGAGAAGAAGCAGAAACAACATCGTAAGAAGCACCTTTTGAATTTTTTGTCCTGTTTTTCGAATTCGCATCACTCTTCGCCCTGTGTCAGAACTGACTGTAAATAAAAGTGGACGCATCATAGCCGGGTCCCCAGATTCCGCAAACGAGAATCAGGAGCACCGCACCGATGTACAGCAGCCAGCGAAGCCATATTCCCTGCTTCTGCAGCTGTACCCGGAGGGAAATTCCGCGGCGCACGCACAGATCGCGCACGAACAGGAAAACAAGTCCCGCCGCAAGAAGCACCCAGTTCATCGTATCCAGTCCAAGCGCGATGAGGCTTCCGTCTGTCAGGCTCCAGATCTCGGCCCCCTTCATGCAGCGGATGATCTGAACGGCCTGGGAAAAGGAATCCGCCCGGAAGAAAATCCACGCAAAGGACACCAGAAGGAAGGTCACCAGGATCTGCAGCGCGCGGTGCGAGCCGCGCGTCCTGTCAATGTGAAGACGCTGTGCAAGGGCGTCGCGGATGGGCTTTTGCAAATACCCGGCCACCTGATAAATTCCGTGGAGAAAGCCCCAGAACAGGAAGGTAAAGCCCGCTCCGTGCCAGAGCCCAGACACCGCAAAAACAATCAGAATGTTGAGGTATTTTCGCCCTGTGCCCCTCCGGTTTCCGCCAAGCGGAATATAAAGATAATCCCGGAACCATGTGGACAGTGAAATATGCCAGTGCCGCCAGAATTCCGCAACAGATGCCGACAGATACGGCGCAGTAAAATTCTGCATCACCCGGAAACCCAGGACCCTTGCAGAGCCGATGGCGATCGCCGAATACCCGGCAAAATCGCAGTAAATCTGAACGGAATAGAGCAGAACCGCAAGCACCACAAGGGTTCCCGGAACGCCCTCCGGATTGGCATACACCTGATTCACCACAATCGCAATCCGGTCCGCCAGAACCATCTTCAGAAAATAGCCCCATGTCATAATCAGAAGGCCGTTTCGCAGATTGTCAAAGGAAAAATTGCAGGGCTTTTCAAACTGCGGCAGCATATTCCGCCCCCGCTCAATCGGGCCGGACAAGATCCCCGGAAAAAACGAAACAAACAGCGCATAGGTAAGAAAACGCGGCCCGTCTGCTCCGGATTTTTTCCCTTCATCCCGCACAGACGAATTCTGCCCGGAGGATGCCTGTGCGGAAGCCTTCGCAGTCCTTCCCTCCCGCCAGCAGTCCACCACATAGCCAAGCGCCTGCAGCGTATAGAACGAAATTCCAACCGGAAGAAGTCTTTGCTCAAAGATGCCCGGGAAAAACATTCCCCAGTACTTGCAGAAAAACAGAACGCCGAGATTGGCGGCAATGCACAGAAACAGCGCCGCCCGGACACTCCGCCTCCTGACATATCGTCCCGTAAAATACGTGGTCACCGTCGTAAAAATCAGAAACAGCAGGCACACCGGGTTCCACGCCGCATAGAACAGCCAGCTGAAGGCAAGCAGTACTGCCGTCCTCGCCCTCTCCGGGCAAAGATAGCGCACCAGCGCCGCCGCAAGCAAAAAAGCAAGATATTCCAAGGACAAAAACGAGATTCCCGATCCGATCATACTGCTTACTACATTCATTAGCATCTCTTTCTCATGGTTAAGGATAACTTTTGGTCCAACCTGTTATGGTAACTTATGTTCCGGCAGATCCGCACACTTTACGGATACAAGATGCGCAGCTTCCCGTCTTTTTCCCACACCGGCTCTCCCAGCAGGATGTTTCTCATGATACCTGCCCGGATTTCCATCTGCATCTTCTCAAAGCCCTTATATGCCTCCTGCGGGAAAACAAACTTCGCATTGTGCCTTGCGTACTGCCGCCCGGAAATCACCTGCCGCAGCTGCTGCAGGTAGTCTACCTGTTCCACCCATGCCTGGTCAATCGCATGGAGGGTCATAAGACGGTAGTATTTCTCCAGAATGTCGCGGCTCCCAAGCTCCGCACTCTTTCTCTCCAGTGCTTCTTCCGCCTGCTGCATGAGATAATTCACAGCCTTTTCTTTTGTGTTCAGCATCTCCTCCGAAGGAAAGCCGCCGAATTCATAGCTGATGTTGTCCATGACAAAGCGTACGGCATCATCCGGATCCGGGAGATGTCCCAGGTGGTCCAGATAATGCTCTACCACAAGCCTCTCCATCTCGAGATAGTAGGAGGACTCCAACGGGACCTGATTCATCACCCGATTTCTCGTTTCATAAATTAAATTCCGCTGCTTCTCCATGCTTTCGCCGAAATCTCTGGTTGCCTTCCGGCTGGCTCTCGCCATATCGGAAGCAATACGCTGCGCATTGTGCACAGCACGAAGAATCCGCCGGTTTCGTATCGCCTTCGTTCCCTTCCGGCAAGAGTTCAGCCATTTTTTCCCATATTCCAGGACCACCTCATCATCCAGAGAGAGGTAAAATCTCGAAAACCCGGGATCTCCCTGTCTTCCGCTTCGCCCTCTGCCCTGCAGCTCCTGTCTCTTGTTCACCATAAGGCCGATCCCGATGACGGCAAGGCCGCCCATCTCCGGAACACCATCGCCCAGACGAATATCCGTTCCACGGCCCGCGACCGCAGTTGCCACCGTCACGGCGTCCTTTTGCCCGGCCTCCTGAATGATCGCTGCTTCCTTCGGAATGTTGTACGCATTCAGAACGTTATGGGGTATTCCCTGATCCAGAAGCATCTCTGAAAAGAGATCCGACATCTGAATCGAGCTTGCAATGACAAGGACCGGCTGTCCGCTCTCATGAACGTGCAGCACCTCCCGGAGCGCAGCATGCATCTGCGCAGACTGATTCGGATAAACCAGATCCGGATAATCCACACGCTGCACCTTTTTTCTTGTCGGAACAATCACTGTATCCAATCCGTAGATCTGTCGGAATTCATCGGCATCATGCGCGCCGGTTCCTGTCATTCCCGCAAGCTTCCGGTACATATTGAAATAGCTCTGGTAGGTCACCGCTGCAACCGCGCGGCTCTCCTCTGTTATGGTCACATGCTCCTTCGCTTCCAGCGCCTGATGCTGACCGCAGCGAAGCTTAGTGCTCGGCTGAACGCGGCCTGTTTTCTCATCCAGAAGACAAACCGACCTGTCACGGACAATATAGCGTTCTTCCTTCTTAAGGATCACATGGGCGCGGAGTGCCAGATTGATATGACGGATGATCGCCTCATGCTCCGGCGTATAAAGCTCATGCCGCTTCACACTGAAAAAACGCTCTGCCTTCCGGATTCCAGGCTGCGTCAGCCAGACATTTTTATCTTCTGTTTTATAATCACGATCCTTCTCGAGCGTCGTGACGAAATAATCCGCAATTCCGAACAGATTGGACTGAACTCTCGGCATTCCCGAAACGATTAATGGGATCTGCGCACTGTCCAGAAGGACGGAATCCGCTTCATCCACAATGACATAATTCATCCCGCGAAGATAACGGCTCTCCGCCGAGGATTCCAGATTCTCAAACAGGTAATCAAAGGCAAGCGCATCATTTGTCGTATAGACAATGTCAGATGCATAAACTCTCTTTTTCTGCGCATTGGTGAGCTGCCCGCCCTCTTCGGGCGATACTCCAACTGCCTCCGTCATACCCATAAAGCGATACAGCGGCTTCAGCTCCTCTCCGTCACGTGCCGCAAGGTAGCTGTTAGTGGTCACCAGAATGCAGCCCTTTCCCGTAAGCGCATTGAGATACAGCGGCATAGTGGCTACCAGCGTCTTCCCCTCACCCGTCTTCATCTCCGCAATTTTGCCCTGATGCAGTGCAATTCCTCCAAGGACCTGCACATCATAAGGAAATTTTCCAAGGACTCGCTTGGAGGCTTCCCGCATCGCAGCAAAGGCCCGGGGAAGGAGCGAATCGAGCGCTGCGCCGTTTCGAAGCTCTCCCCGCAGCTTCCCGGTCACTGCCTGCAGGTCCGCATCCGAGAGTCGTTCCATCTCCCCCGAGAGGTCATTCACCTTCGCAAGAATCCGGTACATTTTCTTCAGTTGTAATTGATTCTGTACAGAATTCACAGGCGCAGCGTCCTCCTCCGAAGCCTTACTGCGTTCTCCAGAGCAACTCTCTCTCCGCTGGTCTCCGCATGCAGCGCTTTCTGTTCTCTCTCCCAGGTTTCCTCTTCCATCAGTGCAAGATACCGGAAGCGGATCTTCTCTGCTCCTCCCTGCACCAGCTGAACGCTATAGGAAAAAGCCCCCTCCGGATACGTAAAGCTCCCCTCCTCTTCCCGAAGAAGGCAGAAATCCAGCAGTTCTCCCTGCCGGTCATAGAAATTCAGTCGGAGAAAGGACCCATTTTCCGGTTCATCCATCTTTCTTATCAAAATATGGTAAGCCTTCTTCTCCTCCAGAAGCGGCAGCTGCGGCTCCATTCGTTTTTCCTGATAATCCGTCAGAGAAAACCACTCCCTCACCGAAAATCCGGGAGGCATTTCTCCATTCTCAAACAGAACCGCCCCATCCGGCAGAAAAGAAATGGTACTCCCATAGAGCCATGCGTCCTGGGCATAGTGATCCCAGTACAGCAGCCAGATAACATTTTCCTTATATTCGGCTGTGCCGTTTTTCTGCATCTGTTCAGGATTCATATCTTCCAAACCGTTCCAGTAAAAACCTCCTGTGACGAAGGCTCAGCCATTCCAGAACCTCATCTTCGCCATCCTCATGCCGTCCCTGAAAGCCCTTTCCGTAAACTCTGGCCTCCTTGCCGCGCAGATGGTGCAGAAGATCAAGATATGCAGACGGATCAAAGTCATCCTCCTGCATATACGCAACTGCCATCTCCGTGCCCGCAAAGGAGCCATTCTCCAGTCGTTCACACATGCGCAGATCCAGCTGCTTTGCAGATTCCCGGCCGGTTCCTCCGGAGAGCTTCTGAAGCAGATCAAGAGACGCAGGATAGCCGCCCGGCCTCCAGATTTTCTCCCGAAGCGCCGTCTCCCCAAGATGAATCAGCGGCTTTCCAAGAAGCATCGCCCGCGGATGAAGCACTGCACCATAGTACAGCGCTCCGACTGCTCCCAGCGAATTCCCGGCAAGAATCAGATGACTGTTGTTAAAGCCAAGTGTTCCCAAGGCTCCGCGAATGCGTTTTGTTATCTTTTCCTCGTACTCCGGAGAGCCAAGATATCCGCAGCCGCCGCCAAGTCTCGGATCCGTAAGAACAAGAAAGGGAGCTCCCAGTGAGTACAGATAATCCAGATGATCAAAGCCCTCCTGCGGTCTTCTGTCTGTAAAGAAAACATTCAGCGGCGGCTTCCGGTCCATAGATCCGAACAACGAGAAAAACTCTTCTCCTTTTGCGTCCGCCTCGCGCCTTGTTCCAGGAAAAAAAGCATCCCCGTCCGGCACTGCCTGACGGATGTGAATCGCCCCAACAGAAAGGGTTCCCTCTCCCCTTGCTTCCAGAGAAATTGCAAGACGAAGCCCCTCTCCCGCAGAAACCGCAGCCAGCTGTGTAAGGTTCTCCTCCGTCCACGTACCTGTAATGCCGGAAAAGCCGTTTCTCCGCTCGTAAAACCGAAGCCTTGCCCGCACGCTGTCATCCGCCACAAGCTCCGGCCACACCGTCCACTGTGTTCCTGCAGGAAGAGAAATGCTCTGTGTCCATTCCAGAAGCGGACGAAAGCTCTCCCCGAAGTTTCCGGATAAGTGCAGCCCGCCATGCCCGCGGAAGGTCACCGCTCCATGAAAGGATGTGTGCACCGTAAGCTGGCTTACCGGAAGCTGAACTGCCGGGCTCTGTATGATTCCCTGCTGCCAGGCTCTCACTGCGTGCCTCCTTTCCGGATCAGCTGCTTCCACTGCTTCACCAGCGTACCGCCGGTGTATTTTGAAATCTCCTGTACGCAGTACACAAGCGCTTCATTCCAGCCCGAAAGGCCATCCAGATAATACTCCAAAGCCCCTGTGATGTAATTGATGTTCTGAATGATGTAGCCATCCTTCTGATGCTTCACATATCTCGTAAAACGGTAATTGACCTGCGGAATGCCCGCACTGATTCCCGCAATCTGCAGGTACAGATCCGGCTGATCACGAACATCAAGAATCAGTCTTGTATCATACAGAATCCGGATCATGTCATTCTCCGAACGATATACAGTGATCTGGATTCTCGCCTTGCCATCTGCATTCTCTTCCGGCCCGGAGCCCTCCCGTCCGGCTCCATCCGGCTCTCCATCCGGAGCAGCAATTCTCCATCCAGACTGTCCGAAAAGCCCCATCTCCGCCAGAATTTCCTCCAGCTTCTCCTTCAGCTGATCCAGACCGCTTTGCGAATCCTCACCCGTGGCTGCCAGCAAAACCACATCCGGATTACGCTGCATGTAATCAAAAACCTGCCGCAGCGCCTTTTCCAGAAACACACCCTCCAGTCCATCCATCGGCATAAAAATCTTCAGCTCCCGGATGCGCTGGCTCTTGCCAAGAGACAGTCTCGTGTCAAACGGCGAGATGTCGCAGATGTTCTTGTCGCGAATCCCTGCTTCTTCAATCAGCCTCGCCGTATGCTCTGTGTCCGTGACCAGAAGGCAGGCATCGGCCGCATCCTCCTGCAGCACCTTCCGATTCGTCAGATCATATCGGTTTTCAAAAAATGACAGGACAATCCGCTGTCCGGAAAGTCTGCGAAGTGTCTGCAGGATCAGGCTGTTATGCTGCGGGTTTGCTGCAACGACAACCGCCTCCCGATCCGGATGACGCATCAGAAACGTCTCCAGCTTCTCACGGATCATTTCCTTCGGAAACGGATAAAACTGCCTCTTAAAATCTCCCCGAGCATTCTCCGAAACCTGTACACCGCCTGTTGTGCAGTTCAGCGTAAATCGTAATTTTCCCTGTGCATCATAGTATTCCTGACGGAGCTTCACATGATCCCGGAAGAAAACCGACGAAGAGCAAAATCCCCTGTCATCATAAAGATCTCGCCGGACAGCCTCGCCTTTTCCGTAATATTCTACCCAGCAAAGCGTCCCATCTTCCGTAAACTCCACATCGGCATACGTCTGTTCCTGCCGGATGGCTACCGCACGGGACGGAAGGTACACCCATTCTACGTCCTCCGGCCAGGGAAGCTCCAGATACGAGAATACAGCCGGCGTTCGCAGCTTAATATTCTGCATTTCATCAAAAACCGACCAGTAAGCGATCGGATAGAGATTCTGCCTGTGCAGAAACCTGCGAAGATTCGGAAAAAAAGCAAGACACAACAGCTCTGTCTCCTCACCCGCATCCCGGAACATCCGAAGCTGATTCACCGTGTCATCAAATTCATACGACTGCGCCTTCTGATACCACGGCGCAATGTGCGCATGCCACTCGCCGGTCCCCTCGTACCATGATGGAATAAAACTGTACATAAACCTGTGGCCTCCCTTTACAAAAACGGCCGGTAGCTCTCCATCGTCCGGTAAACCTTTGCCTCCTCCAGAAGCTCCGCCGCCATTCCCGCTGCCACCATGATGGTCATCGGCGCCATGTAAAGACCGGATGAGCTCCCCTGCACCGCCCGCGCAAAAAGCGGCGGAATCACAAGAAGCCAGGACACCACCCCGGAAAAAAGCGCAGCCGTCACCGTCTGCCCGAACAGATGAAGAGCAGTTTCCCTTCCGGGCTCCATGTAATCCAGGTAATCCCCCTGCTGCTCCAGATTCCTTGCAATCTCTCCCGGACCGACCATAATCACAGACAGCACCACCGTCAGAACAAGAAGAAGACCTCCGAAGATCCAGACTCCCGCAGTCTGATTCAGGTTCAGAACAGAAAGGCCCTCGTCAATCCACGCGCTTCCCGGAAGAAAGATTCGCAGAACAATCAGCACATAATACGGTAAGGTAAAAAAAGACATAACATACATCACCGGCATCGTTCCTGCAGGCGTCAGACGGATTGCAATGTAATCATCCGCCGCGTACAGATTGTTGATTCCAATTCTGCGCACCGTGTTCCGGAATTCACCGCCCTCCAGAAACAGCATGGCAAGGACAATGACAAGCCCTGCTGCCAGAATCAGAAGAAGCCTCACCGGCTTCACCCCTGCTGTTCGAATCACTTCAGCCGCCATCGTCCTCAGATTTCCAAGAATATTCACCAGAATGATCAGCGCCTGTCCTCCGATCCCCCATGCTGTGTTGCGTCCGACAAGCCACCGGATCAGAAACGATCCGCCAACCAGAACCACAGCGGTAAGAAGCCACAGCTCCGTCACCCGAAGATTTCCATAAGGTCTGTACTGCATCTTCCCCGCCCCGATCAGTGCCTGCACCACGGCAAGAAAAGAAGCCAGGACCAGAATCTTTCGATTCGACTGCCCCGGCGATCTCTTTTGTGTCTTATCCTGCACCGTCTTCTGAAAAACGCTGACCACCACCATGGCCGTCACCCACGGAGTCAGTCCCAGAGAAAACAGCGATGTTGTGCTGATGCTGCTTCCCAGAAAGCTCCCGATCAATGCCTGGATGCCATTCCCCACATTCTCCGGTTCCTGATATACCACCCAGGGAATCGGAATGCTGCGTCCCAGAAGATATACCAGAACGATCAGTGCCGAATATTCAATTCGTCCCCGTAAAATGCTGTGTCCCCGCATCAAATCTCCTGCAGACTTTTTCTCTCTGCTGACAGCCTCTCTGCTGACAATCTGTCTCAGCCTCGATTTATATCATACAACATCCCAAGTACAATCCGGATATTTTTCACTTCCAGGATGCTTCCCTCAACGTTTCTCACGACAAACAACAAAGGGATTCCAGCAGATCCCGCGATCACGCAGGCTGCTGAAATCCCCTTGTCTGCTCCTGTTACTGTTCCGTCTGCCTTTTTCCCTTTCGCATCATTCCCCGGTGTTCACCTTCTGTAAACAACTCCCGAAGACGATCTCTCCGGCAAACCTGAAAAATCACTTCCTGCGAAATCACTTTCTGCGATTTCTCCGATTGCGAAGCTTCTTTACAAGACCGATCAGTCCAAGTCCGCCGCCGGATGCTCCCGCCATCATGGCACTCGCCATCATATTGGCCTCATCTCCGGTTGCCACGTGACGGCCGCGGTTTGCACCCAGGACCCTGCCGCCGGACGGCCGATCTCTGTGAACACCCAGAACCTCTCCCTCGTCCGTGTCGGAGACTGTGTCGGTATCGGTATCCGTATCCGTGTCAGTGTCCGTGTCCGTGTCAGTATCGGTGTCAGTGTCCGTATCCGTGTCGGTGTCTGTATCCGTGTCGGTATCCGTGTCGGTATCCGTGTCTGTATCTGTATCTGTGTCCGTATCAGTATCCGTGTCGGTATCTGTATCCGTGTCGGTATCTGTATCTGTATCTGTGTCAGTGTCCGTATCTGTGTCCGTATCTGTGTCAGTGTCAGTGTCCGTATCTGTGTCCGTATCTGTATCAGTGTCAGTGTCCGTATCTCCCTCTTTGCGGTCTCCGTAAAAACTCTTGCGCTCGTTTTCTTTATTTGTATTTTCTGTTACAGTTTCCGTTCTTTTTTTTGCGCTCAATTCTATCTTTTCTCTGGTCGCTTCCCATGTACTGACAAAATATGAAGCCTTATATCCTTGTTTTTCTTCTTTCCATTTTGCAGACCATTTACCTTCGTCTCCACTATATTTTGCAGAATACTCTTTCACCGAAGCAGAAACCGAGTACTCCTCGTCCCAAGTTCTGTAATCCCCAGAATATTTCTGTGTTTCAAACTGTCCACGCCATTTTTTAATCGGATCAGAATCTATCTTCCAGATGTGAGCCTCCATCGACGTTGTGATCGATTTCCCCACTACAGTGCCGCACCAGTGCGATTCCGGTCCTAAATCAACACTTGCATTCGGTGCCAGCAAAACTCCCCAAAAGCCATGTATTGTACGTGTCAAATTTACCTTCCCCGTCCCAAGGTATACATATACCGGCATATTGGAGCCATCACGCGGCAGTGTATCTCCACTTGTTTCCGAATATTCTCCTTTGATTTCATGTGTATCTGCATCGGCATCCAGAACATGGAAATTTTTTCCCAACCCGTTTGCCAGGGAAGCAATTTTCTGCGCCAATGCATTCCAGTATTTCTGAACAGAATTTGTACCATCTTCTGTGGTCACTGTGGTGTCTTTCTCTACATGCTCTTCAAATTTATTTCCCCGGCCATCTTTGGAAACATTATCATATACCCCATTTACATAAGAAGTCGTACTGTTGGGAACAGTTTCATTGTCTTTAGTATTGTCAATCTGACGTCCATTTCCGTGCAGATTGCCGTTAACATATACCGAACCACGGGTATGCTGATTTAGAGTCAAATCACCATTCGTTGTAATGTAATTGAAGTCATTTAAGTTGTCCCAATTTCCCTCTGGGTGAACGCCTTCAATGTCATCGTCCAAAGACTTATCCCACCACGTTCCGGTACCTGCAACCTTTTCTTCTATAACCTTAATGGAATCCGGAACGATTTCATATCCAGCATTTTCCAGAACCTTCGCCTGATTTCTTGTGAATGCCAGTGCCTGCTCCTTCGTATCCTGTAGTTCAGAAAGAATAACCTTCTCTGTTCCATCTTCTTTCGGCTCTTTGACCACAGAATGCTTCGCATCTTTAACCGCGTCTTCTAATGCTTTACTTACTTCATCAGCATTTTTACCATATACTCTTCCAGTGTTCTGATTGTTCAGGACAGGGCCCGATACGCTTCCATTGAACTCATATCCTTTCCAAGTTTTTTCTAAATCATCCAGTGCTTTCTTAGCATCATCCTTGGAAGAATACTTCTTTTGGGTTTTTTCATCATCAATTGCAATATCTTTGGAAGTAATTGTTTCAGTCTTCTTGTTTTCCAAGCCTGCAGTAGCTGTGTTCAGATTTTCTTGTACTTCCTTCGCTGTATTCCCAGTAACTGTGCCTGATTTCGTCTTTGTCTTGGAAAAAGTTGGTTCTGAGATTGTGGGCTTGTCAAAGCCTTGGTTTCGAGCAGCTTCTCTCGCAGCTTCTTTCGCCTCTTCCTTAGTAGCTTTACCGTTCACTTCTCCTGATCCAACAATTATTTTTTCACCCTCTCCTACACTAATATTCGTTGCATTCTGGTTCTCCTGCCGCGCTCCTTGCTCT
>HF986521.1:12899-17115 GCA_000431495.1 Firmicutes bacterium CAG:791
TCATTCTTTGTAATACCACCTACCTGAGAAAAACTATTGCTTTTGGCCCAATTTTCAGCATCACCTTCTGAATTAAAATCCTGCTTCGTTTCCGTGGTGGTAATCTTCGTGACGTCCGCTGTAGTTATAGTTGTAGTGGTTGTGTCGCCTGAAAAAGTCACTTCTTTATATACCACAGAGCCCTTTTCTGTCGTAACCTTCCCGTCTTCAGACACTTTTGTGTCATTGGTATATTTATATACTCCGTCTCCGTCCTTATCTCCCGCAATACCCCTTGCTATGTCCTTGACGTTCTTACTTTCTCTCCCGGAAACGTCAACTGTTTCTTCAGAAGAAATCTCCGTGGTGGTAGTCGTCGTTGTAGTCGTTGTCTCGTGATCATATAAATGAGTCCGACCTTCCCCCGGAGTCTCATTCACATTCTCGTAATCTCCAATGGTCGACGGATCCACGTAATAAATATCCTTTTCTGTCTTGATTATCTTTTTCGTTGTCTCGCTGCTCCCAGCTTCTGAAGTTGTATTTGATGTGGACTCAGACGCAATCGGCGCAGGCGCAGTTGTTGCAGGGGCAGATTCTGTCGCGGAAGCTGCTGGTTCTGTTGCAACCAGTGCAGGTGTAGTCTCTGCAGGAGCAGCCGCTGCAGGGGCCGGTTCTGATGCTGCAGGTGCAGGTTCTGATGCAGCAGGTGCGGGCGCAGCCGCCGCAGGGGCAGGTTCTGCCGCAGCAGGTGCGGGCGCAGACACAGTTGTAGTCACTTCTGACGAAACGCTGACCACGCCTGTCGGAATTTCCACAGAATGCTGCTCAACGTCACTCTGTGCATTTGTATCGACAGTGACGCCCGGATCTCCGCCGTCCCCGTTCTCCGCAGCAAATACGCTCATATCACCAAATGCAGTGGCTCCGCCGACGGCAAGTCCTGCCGCCATGACGCTTTTCGCAAGTCTGGACATTTTCCCGGTGTTTTCTCTGTTATCCTGATTGTTTTCTTCACGACGTCTCATGCAATGCCTCCCATCGTACAATCTCCAAAGCCAACGGATACACAACCTGTTATACCGAAACATATTCATGCCATTTGCACATACGGCAAGCCTCGGCTAATATTAGAGTTGTTCATTTATTACAGCTATCATTATAAAAATAAGCAATCATAAATTCCATTAGATTTTTGATAACATCTCATATGTTCCAATTATTTTCTTCAGGGTGGCTATAGCAATGAGAGAATTTTCCTTATCTGCATCGTTTTCGTCCTCCTCTTTCTCGCAGGCATCCTCGCAGGCATCCTTTCACGGCGCCTGCCGGGAGCTTTTGCCGGCCATGCAGACTTCCGGCGTCTATGTCCCGGAAAATGGCTTTCTTGTTTTTCTTTCCTTCAGTGACGGAAGTGCGCGGGCGGACGTCGTTCATGGGAGCGGCGCGGATATCGCGGAGGCGTTTGCCGATGCGCAGCAGAAGGCCTGGACACTCATTCAGAAGAAGCGTCAGCGGTTCCGCTGGCTGAAGGCGGACGTCGTGACGGAATATGCCCCCACGGATGCAAAAACGCTCGCATACATGATCAAGGAACCCGGTTGGAACGAATTTTTCCGCTTCGGACTTACTTTTGACCGGAGCTTCCGGACAGCGCTTCTTGAGGAAGAATTAAACGGTGCAAAAATACTGGATTATGCAAGCGGCAGCATTTCTCTGGCGGATCTCAATCGCTATCTGAAGAAAGCAGGACGGCCGGCTCTTCCAAAGCTCCCGGAGTTCTTCCTTCTTTTTCAGACCGCAGGATTTTTCTACGACGCCGATTCTGCCGCCAGTACAGATGCCGCGACTGACGCCGATTCTGCCGCCAGTACGGATGCCGATTCTGCCTCTGCATCAGGATGTGTCATCCCTCTCATTCCCGACGGCCTCTCCCGCGGGCGCCGCGAAATTCAAAATCTTGATGCTGCTGCCGCACGAAGCTTCGTCACCGCAGCCGCTTCCTTTCTGGAAAAACAAGTGCAGCAGGACGGCTCCTTCCGATATGGGTACTACCCGCGTTTTGACCGCGTGATCCCCGGCTACAACTGCATGCGCCACGCGAGCACAATCTGGAGCCTTCTGTGTCAGTACCGCATAACCCAAAAAGCTTCGGTCCTCTCTCTCGCCGCGCGTTCCATTGATTACCTGCTCTCTCACGCCCTGGTTTACAGGGATCCGGATACCGCCTATCTTTCCGAACCATTGAAAGACGAAATCAAGCTCGGCGGAGGGGGCGTCCTGATCCTCGCCATCACGGAATACCTGGATCTGTGCTCCGAGGAGCCTCGTCCTGCAATTCTGCATTCCGGGGAGCCTCGTCCTGCAATTCTGCGTTCCGGGGAGCCTCGCCCTGAAGTTCTGTGTTCCGGGGAGCCTCTCACAAAGGCTCCGAATGCGGAGATTTTGCACGCAAAGAATGTGCTCCCGAAGCAGGAAGCCTTGCGACGCCGCTATACCGAAATTGCCTGCGCTCTCGGAAACGGAATTTTCTCCCTGCTGAATCCGGAAACCGGCGAATTTTCACATGTTCTGAACATGGACTTTTCCCTGAAGGAGCGCTATCGCACGGTGTACTACGACGGAGAGGCTGCCTATGCGCTCTGCAGGCTATACCGTCTGACCAAAGAGGAAAAATGGTTATTTTACGCCGAAAAAGCAGTGGACCACTTCCTGGCGGCCGACTATACGCGTTACCGCGATCACTGGGTCGCGTACGCCATGAACGAAATCACCCGGTACATCCATCGGGACGATTACGATACCTTCGCCCTCCGGAATGCCCGGGTGAATCTTGATTTTCTTTATAAACGGGAGACCACCTACCACACCTTCCTGGAGTTTTTGATGGTCACCTTTGAAACGTACGAAAGAATCCTGGCGGAGAATCCCGGCCTTCCTTATCTGAAGGAATTCGATCTGCCGTACTTCCTGCGCACAATTCGCGTGCGGGCGGACCGGATGCTGAACGGCTTTTTCTTCCCGGAATACGCCATGTACATGCGCTGCCCGGACAAAATTCTGGGCTCCTTCATGGTGCGGCATGATGGCTTCCGTGTGCGGATCGACGACGTACAGCACAACATCGGCGGCTTCTATCTGTACTATAAAAATTACAGCCGCCTCCTCGCACTTGGCATGCCAAAGGACATTTCCTGCGACGAAAACTGAACCTGCTCCGCCCGGGGTGCCTTGCTGCAATATTCACGCTGCTCCGCCTGTTTTGCCTTGCTGTGGTTTTACGACGCTTGAACGTAAAAAACCTGTCAATAACACGGAAAGGCTTTGTCAAATAAGGCTTTGTCGAATAAGCCTTTCCCGAAATCACTTCATAAGCTTGCGGATGATTTCCTGAATCTGATCCACCGGAGCTCCCAGTTTCTCAGCAATCTGATCTGTAGAATAATGCAGTTCCTTATAATAGACCTGTATCATCCCTTCCAGTTTTCCCTGTGCAAGGCCTTCTTCTCTTCCCTTATTCTCAACCTTGTCTAACACTGTGCACATACTGGTACCTCCCTTTCCCGGCAGTTTCTGTATGACCTCTTCAAATCTCCGGTCATCCGTCAGAACTGACATTAATTTTAGCGTTTCATCCACATGCTGCAGCAGATCCGCGCTCGGCTTGTAATCATTCGTCATCCGTTTCTGGACCAGATAGTCTGCAACATATCGGAAATCGCTCCGAAACAGCTTCACCTTCTCCGGTGTCAGAAAGGCAATTTCATAAAGATTCTTCATCTCGTAATCACTGACATACGGCTCAAACCCTTCCGGTATATCCATCAGATCCGTCAGATGATGGCTGTAATTCCACGACGTTGTGCCGAAGTACAGAACCAATGTGATCACCGGATAAATGTGGTCCGGATTCTCATGCAGGAGCTGTGCACGATATGATTGTCCATCATAGCCAATCTGCCGCACCGGCATGAACTTTTCGGTTGACGTCTGGTGTTCAAAGCCAAACATCGTAATCGTTGTCTTGCCGCTTTTCAGCAGCTTGGACACATCTCGTTCCTGCTCATGAATCCTTCCGTCGGCTTTGTACTGGCTCCGATCCTTCACCGTTTCCAGATCATCTGCCGCTACGATTTGTTTTCCATCAAAGAGCAACACGTTCACAATATCAGCGAATACATCATTATAATCTGCCAGCAGTTTCTCGGTAACATCTTTCTCTGCCATGTTTCCCTCA
>HF986522.1:0-4913 GCA_000431495.1 Firmicutes bacterium CAG:791
ATTGCTTCGGAGTGGTCGGAGAAGAACTTGCCTTTGAAACCTGATGAGGTAAATGCAAAGTCGAGGAAAAACGTCTGGTGGAAGTGCAGAAAATGCGGTAATGAGTGGAAATCCGTTGTCAATGCCCGTGTGAAAGGTACGGTATGCCCCGTTTGTGCAGAGAGAGAAGTACTTGCCGGATATAATGATTTGGCGACAACGGACAGTCAGCTTCTCAGTGAATGGGATTATGAGCAGAATAAATTGAAGCCGACAGAGGTATCACGAACTTCAGCAAAGAGAGCGTGGTGGAAATGCAGGCACGGTCATTCATGGAGTATGAAGATAAATGAAAGGACGATATTGAAGAAAGGCTGCCGAATTTGTGAGCAAGAATATTTATCTCTATTTCCTGCTTTGGCTGTCAGCTATTATTCTAATAAGAAAGGCTTGAAAGCAGAACTTGGTTCTGACCGATTGCTTGGAGTTCCGCTTGAAACATACATACCTTCAGAAAAGTTGGCTATTGAGTCGGGAAGTGCTGACGAGAATATAGAAATAATGAAAGCATATATGTGTGAGCAACGAGGAATAAGACTGATTAAACTGCCGATGAAAGGCACTGAACTGGATTATGCCGACAGCTTAAAAAGAGCTTTTCAGAACGTACATATATTTATTTCTTCTCTACGGAGCTGGCAGAGTACCCGGCAGAGGTTAGAATCCTATGATACAGATAAGGGGTGGGATTACGATGGGAGGACATCGACTTTGAGAAAAATCTCATCAGCATCAACCACAGCCTGACCTATTACCCGACCTCCGAAGATCGGACGACGGAGTTCCATATTCACAAGCCCAAAACCGATGCCGGCATCCGCACGGTCCCGCTTCTGGATTCTGTTCGGGATGCGCTGGATATCCTGCGGGAAGAGGAGGACTCGAACGGAAGTAATGAACAGGAAGTGGATGGATACTCTGGTTTCATTTTTCAGAACCGCTTCGGTACCCTGCCGAATCCCGCCAGCGTAAACCGCACGATTAAGCGGATTGTGAACAGCTATAACGCCGATGAGCGTCTCAGTGCTGCACGGGAAGGCCGCGAGCCAATGCTGCTTCCGGAATTTTCCTGCCATCATCTCCGGCATACCTTTGCGACCCGGCTCTGCGAGGTGGAGAGCAATCTTAAGGTGATCCAGTCCATCATGGGGCACAAGAACATCGAGACAACAATGGATATATATGTGGAAGCGACGGATCGGAAGAAGGAAGAAACCTTTGAAAATCTTGCGGCGAAGTTGGATGAGTTGTTTTGAGATAAATATGTCGCATGAAATGAAGTAGTTATTTCTGAAATTTATCTTTGACAATTGGTTTACCATCGAATAAATTGTAACCACGTCGAAAAAACAGCAGTGCTTTTGTAAGGGCTCTATCGAAAGATCGGGTCCTATTTTTCTGCGGTAATATCGTGTACGCCGCTATACCGTAGCATCTCAGGAATTTCCTTTTATCAGCATGTCCGCAATTTTTCTTTCCATTCAAGAAAGCTTACGTTATCAATCATAAGCATTGCGTAATTAGACAGGTACAATTAGAGATTTTCTGCGAAGATCACTTATACTGCGGGTATAATGACAATGCCATGATCTGAATTTAAAATAATAAGGGATTTTTCTGCGCGAAGATCCGAAAGGAACGTGATAAATATGGTTTATTTTACGGCAGATATGCACTTTGGCCACAGAGCCATTATAAATATGCAGAGCCTCCCATTTGAATCTGTAGAGGAGATGAACCGGGTTTTGCTGCAGAATTTCAATTCCGTAGTTCATAAAGATGATACGGTTTATATCCTTGGAGATATCTGTCATCATATGAAGATTGAGGATGCGGATGAACTTATCAGAAAGATGAATGGAAAGAAGTATCTGATAATTGGCAACCATGATAAGAAATATGATCCAAGGTTGTTTGAAGACATTAGGGATTTTATGAAGGTTTCCGTAGACGGATGCAACTTTGCACTAATGCATTATCCTATGTTGTCCTGGCCCAAGAAAAGTAGTGGGGGATATCAGCTGCATGGTCACATACATGCCCGAATGGAATACAACGAAGCGAATCGTGCAGAGGGTATCAGGCGATATGATGTAGGTGTCGATGCCAATAATTTTTTCCCGGTGTCAGTAAAACAGATAAAAGATTTCTTTGGGGCGCAGATGAGTGTAGATGATAACAACTTTATATGAGCCGTTCGGGTATTGGGAAGACGAAGGAAGTAGTTTCGTGTTGTCTGATCTGCACTTTTCTGGACAGGAAAGCAAATTGACAAAATGAGATATATCTCATATAATAATATAGACAAATGAGGATCACTTATGGCATTTGAAATTGAGTTTTATAAAACGAAGGACGGCAAGGAGCCGGTTGTGGATTTTTTGGATTCTTTAGATGATAAAATGGCTGCCAAACTTGTTGGTCTCATGGAAGTGCTGGAGGAAAAAGGTACAGAACTCCGGATGCCGTATTCTGAGTATCTGGATGATGGCATTTTTGAACTGCGTTGCAAGCAGGGAAGTAATATAACAAGAGTGCTGTATTTTTTCTACATAGGAAAAAAGATTATTGCTACAAATGGATTTGTGAAGAAAACACAAAAGACACCACCAAAGGAACTAAAACTAGCAAAGGAAAGACGGGCTGATTGGCTGGAACGCCACAAGGAGGTTCGAGATGACACTTAAGGAATATAAGAATAACAGGATGAAGGATCCCGGGTTTGCACAAGCATATGAGGAGATGCAGCCGGAAATGAATGTCATCCGTGCCATCATAGATGCGCGGATATCACAGAATATGACGCAGAAGGAACTGGCAGAAAAAACAGGGATTGCGCAAACAGAGATCAGCAGACTTGAGAATGGAACCAGAAATCCATCCATCAAGCTCCTTCAAAGGCTTGCGGATGGAATGGATATGGTTTTGAACATTTCGTTCACGCCCAAAGCGAAGACTCATAGAAGATCTATGAAAATCTGAATGTCAGGAATTCTGACACGAAAGTATTCGGTATTTCCCGTTCGGCCTCGTATAATCAGAAATGAAGGAAAGCAAATCATTACAAGGCACAATACGGAATAGGAATGTGTCAATAGCAGAACGACGTGCGTTGAACGATTCCGTCAGATGCCGTGATTGATTCTGGCAGGAGGCAGAACTGAGAAGCATAGCACTCTGTAACAATTGACTCGAAGTACAACATTTTGACAACAGGCACATGGCATGACGTAAACGATAAACCATGGTGACAGACAGTCGATTTCAGGCAGCACCGGGATGAAAACTATGATAACAGGCGGGAACAGATCATCAAAACAATATCGGAAATGGATTCCCGACCATGAAGTCCCTGGATTCCGACAAGAAGGCTTCGAAGCCGGCAGCTCCTGCAGCCGCTTCCGCAGCAACCGCAAACAGCGCTTCTGCAGCTGAGAAGATTGACTTCTCCAACGTGAAGATCGAGCCGATCTTCCAGGAGATGGTTGATTTCGACACCTTTGCAAAGGCCGACTACCGCGCAGTGAAGATTCTTGCCTGCGAGGCGGTACCGAAGTCCAAGAAGCTCCTGAAGTTTACATTGGATGATGGCGAGCGCAAGGACCGCGTGATCTTAAGCAGTATTCACGAGTACTATGAGCCGGAAGAACTGGTTGGAAAGACCGCGATTGCGATTGTAAATCTTCCGCCCAGAAAGATGATGGGCATTGATTCCGAAGGCATGCTGATTTCGGCAGCGCATGAGGAAGATGGCCACGAAGGCCTGAACCTGCTGATGGTAGATGACAGGATCCCGGCAGGCGCGAAACTGTACTGATATTTCTCAAAAAGGGTCAGAATGTTGAGTGATCAGCATTCTGGCCCTTTTTGTTATAATAAGACATGGAAAGGAAACGGATCATGAAAACAAAACGACTGAGAATACTCTTTATCGGCAACAGCCATACCTATTACAATGACATGCCGAGAATGGTAAAAAGAAGATTTGATGAGGAGGGCTGCGACTGCGAAGTGACGATGCTGGCACATCCCGGATGGTTTCTGGCGCAGCATGTGGAAGAGCCTGATGTTCGATTCAATATTCGATTTGGGAATTATGACTATGTCGTCCTGCAGGAGCATGCGCATCCATTTGGCCCGGAAGAGAAGTTTTATGAGGCAGTCCGGACACTGACAAGTTGGATCAGGGAAGCTGGCAGCATACCGGTTATCTATATGACCTGGGCGAAGAAGACGGAACCGGAAATGCAGCAGAGGATGACAGAGGCTCATACAAAGATCGCGGAGGAGACAGGATCTCTCCTTGCACCCGTTGGAAGAGAGTGGTGGGGTTACAAGGACAGCTGGCCGGATCTTGAAATGTATGCGGAGGATGGACAGCACGCTTCTCCTGCCGGATCGGATTTCGCGGCGAAGCTTATCTGGGATACGATTCAGACAGATATCGAACGGAAGAACTGCGGGCGGTGAGATAAGGCATCTTTGTTGAGGCATCCTTGCCGAGGCATTCCTGTAAATCAGGATGCTTTTCCGAGAGAAAATTCATCCTTGGCATGCTCTTTTGTTCCACAGGGATTAATTCTTCTGCCCGGATGCATCCCTGGCATGCTCTTTTGTTCCGCAGGGATTATTTCTTCCGTCCGGATGCATCTCTGGCTTGCTTTTTTGTTCCGCAGGGATTATTTTTTTCGCCCGGATGCATCCTTGGCATGCTCTTTTGTTTCACAGGGATTATTTCTTTCGTCCGGATGCATCTCTGGCATGCTTTTTTATTCCACAGGATGCATCCCAACGCTGAAATTCATCCCTGCCGAGACATTTATGCAAATCAGGATGCGGCTGGCCAGAGTCCCTTCGGGCCTTGGCCGCCCCCC
>HF986522.1:4921-6063 GCA_000431495.1 Firmicutes bacterium CAG:791
ACCCCCCTCGCGCTGTGGCCCCCTGCCAATTTCAATCGTGAATTTGCCTGCAAGCAGTCAATTCACGTTGAAATGTGGCAGGCGCTAAACAGATACAAATAAAGATGAAACCAAGGCAGATATCTGAGTGTACAGATTCATGTGATATTTAAACGAAAGGAGGAGCATCATGGGCAAGGAAGAGAGAAAACGATTGGAGCAGTATTGCTACGATGGATCCAGACATTTCTCCATCAGGGAGGCTTCAACGAAAGAGACTTCGCTTTGCAGTGACAAGGTAGAAGCTTTGGCGCAGATGGAGAAAAACAACGCGAAGATGGACGAGCTGCAGGCGAAGCTCTACGCCGCCAAAAAAGAGGGCGTGATCTTTCTGTTCCAGGCGATGGATGCAGCCGGCAAGGACGGAACAATCCGCTCCGTGCTGACCTGTCTCTCGCCTCACGGTGTTCATGAGGCTGCCTTCAAGGCACCGTCATCGGATGAACTGGCGCACGATTTTCTCTGGAGAATTGTGAAGCAGGTGCCGGCAAAGGGAGAGATTGCTATTTTCAACCGGTCCCAGTATGAGGATGTACTGATTGGAAAGGTCCGGGAGCTTTACCGCAAACAGGCCCATGCGGACCGCATCGATGAAGATACGGTCATGGAAGATCGGTATACCGACATCCGTAATTTCGAGAAATATCTGTACCGGAACAGCATTCGCACGGTAAAGATTTTCCTGCACGTCTCAAAGGATGAGCAGGCGCTGCGCTTCTTGTCCAGAATCGAGGAGCCGGAGAAGAACTGGAAGTTTTCGGCGGGTGACTGGGAAGAGCGGGCTTACTGGGATGCCTACCAGAAAGCTTTCGAGGATGCAATCAACGCAACTGCAACCAGGGAAGCTCCGTGGTATGTCGTGCCGGCGGATCACAAGTGGTACATGCGGTATCTGGTCAGCGAAATTCTCTGCGACACGCTGATCGACATGGATCCTCAATATCCGGAGGTTACCAGCGAGCGGCTTGCGGAGTTTGAGAAGCTTCGTGATTCCATTGCGAAGGAGCTGCCGGAGGAGAAGCTGGAGAAATTCAGAAAAAAGAACGGGAAGAGCAAATCATAAGCGAAAGACAAGACAGCTGCGGAGATATCAAATTAAAACT
>HF986522.1:6117-8290 GCA_000431495.1 Firmicutes bacterium CAG:791
CCTGCCGCAGACGAAGTCCGGAAGCTCTTCCTCAATAAAGGCATTCCCATTGCCTCCGGAATGGTAACAGAAGGAATCAGTGCTGTACATTGTCGGGGTTGCCCCAAAGCTTTGAGAGCGGCACTGCCTGTGCGAGCTCTTCAATCAGCTCATTGTCAAAGTTGTGCTTCACGCAGCAGTCTCTGCCCAAAATCATGACGGCCTCGTCGCCCTCCGAAGATGCCGGCCAGGAAGGAAGCTCGCTCATTTCCGGATTTCCGGTTTTTGCAAAATTCATGATTGATTCGAACATCTGCTCCTGCAGCTTATCCGATACTCCCGGAACATTGGCGACAGGAACGAGGTCAATGTTGTGGAAGAAGAAGGGCAGATCGGAGCAGTGCCATGCACACTTGCCGTTGTCTACCGGGAAATCAAAATCAAACAGGTACGCATAGGTAGGCGCCTGCGGGAAGGCAGCCTTCTGCTTGATGAGTCTCTTGGAGGGACGGCGGAAGAGATAGTCAAGAACCGTAGCATCGATCAGCTTGTGACCGGGATATGCGGCACGGAACAGCTCTGTGATCTTCCCGGCATGATCTCCGAAATAGGCGCGAACGCGTTCTTCCATCTCTTCTTCGCTCATTTCGTACTTGTTATATCCGGTTGGCTGGAAAGCAAATTCTCCGAACACAGTGCCAACCATGAGAGGGGTATTCTTCGTTCTTTCACGGAATCCGCAGACGGTGGGATCGCCCAGATACCAGTCGTTCACGAACGGTGCCTGTCCGACATAGCCGCCTGCTGCCTGCACGGAGGGAGCGACCTTCTCATAGGCTTCCACGAGCTGCGGATAGGGAACGGTCTCCAGCACAGAAACATCGTCGGTGTTCAGCTCCTTCAGCATCGCAGATACAATGGCGGTTCCGTCTCCGCTTCCTTCTGCAAGGATGCCTGGCTCAATGCAGCCGCTCATCACAATGCCTCTCCGGAAAAGGCCGTCTGCTGCCGGAATCTGGCAGAGATCAGTCACCTTCATTCCGCCGCCGGACTGACCGAAGATCGTGACATTGTCCGGATCTCCGCCGAAGGCGGCAATGTTTTCCTTCACCCACGCAAGAGCTGCCACCATGTCTGCATGGCCGCAGTTGCCGGAATTGGCGTACTTCTCGCCGAACGGAGCAAGGTCGAGATAGCCAAGGATATTGAGACGGTGATTGATGGTGACGACCACGACGTCACCGCGGGTTGCCATGGCTGCACCGTCATAGCAGAGCTGCTCAATGGAAGAGCCTGCAGAGTAACCGCCGCCATGGAGCCATACCATGACCGGCTTTTTCGCGTTGTGATCCAGTGATGTTGTCCAGATGTTCAGATTCTGGCAATGCTCATCCTGCGGCCAGTAGGCGTGCGGAACCATGAGCTCTCCGTTCGGTGTCTCCTGGTTCATGAGCGGGCAGACAAAGCCATAGCTCAGCGCATCCTTTACACCCTCCCAGGGCTCCACCGGAGTCGGCGGCATGTAGCGCTCAGCCTCTGCATAATGAACCCCCTTGAAAATGTAGGCCCCGTCGAAGAAATATCCCCGAAGGACTCCCTTTGAGGTTTTCGCCAGTGTGCTTTCGTTGCATTTGAATGCTTTCATATTAACCCCCTTGTGTATGTCAGATCGATGGATCGATCGACAGAAATAAATTGGAACTTTGTCCCCCAATCAGTAACAGAATATCATATCGGAAGCTGTATACGGAACATTTGTTTTGCTATACTTTTATCTGTAGAAAATACAGGCAGAATGATCGGGAGACAAAATTTCTTCGATGACAAGACTTCTGTAACAGAGAGGAGAACTGCGATGGCTCATACTCTGATCGGCATCATACCGGCACTTATCTGCGCGGCCTATGGAATCTGCATTCTGTGCGTGGGCTCTGGTTCAGGATTTTTTCTCGTGTGGTTTCTTCTGGCCGCAGGGATTCTCCTGCAGACGTTTCTGCCAGTATTGGCGGAGGCATACGCTGCATGGATCCATGCGGCACGTATTCTTCTCCGGCTGTTCTGGATCCTGTTTGCAGCAGTAGTCGGCATTACGTGGCTCCTGATCGGAACGCAGTTTTCTGCAAAGGGTGTTGTATGCTCTAAAAGACTTCTTAATCAAGCGGTTAGGAAGTCTCTTAGAACACATAACCTAAAA
>HF986523.1:0-14740 GCA_000431495.1 Firmicutes bacterium CAG:791
CCGCCGGCGCCTCCAGCCCCTGTTTTCCTGTTTCTTCCATGTTCCAGTCTTCTCTGTCTTCTGTATGCATATCCCATTCCTTTAAATCATTATCTGTTCTATTATATAATATTGTATATCTTTCGCACACGATAACTTTTAATCCCCGGAGGCTTTTATGCTCTTTCAATCCGCTGATTTTGTGATATTCTTCTTTTTCTCTGTTCTGGTGTTCCGCTTTCTTCCCGGTAAATTTCGCAGAAACTGGCTTTTGCTCTGCAGCCTTTTCTTTTATCTTGGCTTCGACGTGCGTTTTCTTCTCGTACTGGCGCCGGTCATCGGAATCGGCTTTCTGTCCGGCCTTTGGATGGAGCATGTAAAAAAACCGTCCGCCCGCAAGAGATGCTTTGTCGGCTCTGTCGTACTTCTTGTTCTGATCCTTGTTGTCTTCAAATACACAGGCTTCCTTCTTGAGAATGTCAATGCGCTGCTTACCGCATTGGGACAGAAGCCGATTGCCTCCGGCCTTTCCCTGATTCTTCCGATCGGAATCTCCTTTTACCTGTTCCAGACCATCGGCTATCTCGCCGATGTCTTCCACGGAAAAATCTCTGCCGAGCGAAGCTTTCCTGACTATGCACTCTTTATCAGCTTCTTTCCGCAGATCACAGCAGGACCGATTGCAAGAGCAGACCGCCTTCTTCCGCAGATCCGAAGACTCCCGGAGGCCGAAAATCCCTCTTATCTTCACATATCCTCCGGCTTTTCCCTGATGCTGTGGGGCTTTTTTATGAAGATGGTCATCTCCGACCGCGCAGGAATTTTCGTGGACAATATCTGGCAGAATCTTTTTACCTGCGGAACCGTGGAGACCGTCATCGCTGCCCTTGCCTTCTCCCTTCAGATCTATGCGGATTTTGCAGGCTACTCCGCCATCGCGATCGGCGCTGCAAGAATTCTTGGTCTGGAGCTGGATGCCAATTTCCGGACACCGTATTTTGCAGAGAGCATTGCCGGCTTCTGGAGGCGCTGGCATATCTCTCTGAGCACCTGGCTGCGCGATTATATTTACATTCCGCTTGGCGGAAGCAGATGCTCGCGCATCCGCAAATACCGCAACGTCATGATCACCTTCCTCGTCAGCGGCATCTGGCACGGAGCCTCCTGGTCCTTCGTCATCTGGGGAGGCCTTCACGGGCTGTATCAGATCCTCGGAGACCTCCTGAAGCCACTTCGCAGAAAGCTCTGCATCCGGACCGGCATCCTGGAGAACACCTTCAGCTTTCGGCTCGGAAGAATTCTGTGGACCTTTCTTCTGACATCGTTTGCCTGGATCTTCTTCCGCGCAGGCTCTCTTTCGAATGCAATCTACTTCCTGAACCGCATGTTCACACGCTGGGATCCCTGGGTTCTGTTCAATGAAGACATCTATGCCTTCGGCCTTGTTCATCTGGAATTCAACATTCTCACCCTCGGAACACTGCTCCTTCTTGCCTTTGATCTGATTTCGGCAAGAAAAAAGCGCGACTTCGGAGAGCTTCTGTCTGCGCAGAGCCTGTGGCTTCGGTGGCTGGTCTGTCTTTTTCTGATTTTGTCGGTTCTTCTTCTCGGAGAATACGGCATTGACTTCAGCTCCGGTCAGTTCATCTATGCCGGCTTCTGACGAAGCTTCTCTCTTTCCGCCGGAAATTTCCCGGTATTTGCCGGGGTTGTACATGATGGAATTCGGAAACAAAGAAATGAGCCTTGATATGAATAAAAACAGCAGATTCGCTTCTTATCGAAATATCATCCTTTTCACTCTTCTGACTGCCCTGATGCTGACGGGCGTTTACCGGGCGATCCGCTGGAAGGATACCACCGGCAACTACATCTCCTCCTATGACGAGCTGTATCACACTCCGGAGAATACCATTGACGTTGCCTTCCTTGGCAGCAGCCACTGCTATGCCGGCATCTATCCCGCCGTCATGTGGGAAGACCGCGGCGTCACCTCCTTTGACATGGCGGTTTCCGGCCAGGACAAGGACTCCTGCTATCATGCTCTGATTGAGCTTCTGAAAACGCAGAAGCCGCAGGTCGTATTCGCCGATCTCTATGCGCTCACCTTTGAGGAGCATGCCTTCATCGGAAACGTCTACCGGAACCTGCTCTCCATGCGGACATCCTCCAATTCCGTGCAGCTTGTCACCGCCTATGCGGAGAAAGAAGACCAGGAGGATTTCATTCTTCGCTGGCCCATCGTTCACACACGCTACCGTGAGCTCCAGCCCTACGACTTTCTGGAATATCCGCTGAATGACTTTGGACGGGGCGCGGCCTACGACTGGGAGCACACCGATGTATCCTGGAACACCCCCTGCACGGATACCGGCCTTTCTGCTCCGCTCTCCGACAGCAACCGCAAATGGCTGGACCAGATGATCCGGCTCTCCGAAAAGAAGGGCTTCCGGCTTGTCTTTACGATTCTCCCCTATAACGTTCCGGAGGACGACCGCGCGGTTTACAACACCGTCACACAATATGCCAGCGATGCCGGAATCGACGTCATTGATTTTTCTCTTCTTGAGAATGAAATTTCCCTTGACCGCAGGGAGGATTTTCGGGATGCGGGACATTTGAACGGCTTCGGCGCCGCCAAAATTACACGATATCTGGAAGCATATCTGGACACACTCCCGCAGGAGCAGTATCTGGAGGTGGATCGCCGGACGGATGCAGCCTGTGCCATCTGGAACCGGGATCTTTCCTGGATGAACCAGACCAAGTTCCGCTATGCACTCGACAATACCGACAATGCTCAGGATTTCTGTGCTCTTCTCGCACAGACAGATGGGATCACCGCGATCCTCTCTCTGGAGGATACCGGGAATGAACGCGCCCTGCCGGAGGGTGCCCTCTCCTTTGAGGAGCTTCTTCCTGCATTAAAGCCGCTTGGCTTCAACACCGAAATTGCTTCTCCCGGAGGAAAATGGCTCTATCACGCAGGAGAGCTCACAAAGCTTCATGACAATGACGACAAAAAGGAGGCGTTCTCCATGGATCTTGGTCCTGCTGACTCCCTTCGCGTTCAGTACAACGGAGACTTCGCCGCAGGAAATCTTATGATCGGACTCACCGACTACTCGCACCGGGACCGGAGACTGCAGATTGTGCTCTATGACAGCATCACCGATGAGGTCATCGGAAGCTACTGCTTCTGAGCCTTCTTCTCTTTCTCCGTCTTCTCGTCCTCCATGAGCTTTTTGCGCCATTTGGCCGCCATCTCATGGATTTCCTTTTCGGACTTCGGAGGCGTTTTCTTCTTCTGGGCCAGGAACCACTCGTACGCATCACACGTCTCCTGCACATCGCCGGAGAAGCACACCTGTTTCCCGTGATCCAGCCACAGGATCTTCGTGCACAGCTCCCGTACCTGGGGCATCACATGCGACACCAGAATGGCCGTCACGCCTCCCTGAATGATCTCCTGCATCTTATCGCCGGATTTCTTCCGGAATGCACCGTCTCCTACCGACAGCACCTCATCCAGAATCAGAATATCCGGGTGCACCAGGCAGGCAATGGAAAAAGCAAGCCTGGATTTCATGCCGGAGGAAAGCTGCTTGAAGCAGTAGTCCTGAAACTCCTCCAGCTCCGCAAACCGAATGATCTCCTCGTATTTCTCATCCAGAAACTTTCTCGTATAGCCAAGAAGCGCGCCGCGAAGATAGGTATTCTCCCGAACCGTCATGTCGTTGTCAAATCCGCTCCCAAGCTCCAGGAGTGCCGCAATGGTGCCGTTTACGTGAATCTCGCCCTCCGTCGGCAGCATAATGCCGGTGACCGCCTTTAACAGTGTGGATTTTCCCGCACCGTTGGAGCCGATGATGCCGAGCATCTCTCCCTTCTCCAGCTCAAAATTCACATTCCGGTCTGCCCAGAACTCCTTCACCTTATAGTTTCCGGTCAGCTTCCGGATCACATATTCCTTCAGTCCGATGGATTTGAAGTCGCCCGTCACATAACGGATGCTGACATTGCTGCACTCAATTGCAATATTGGACATGGAAAACCTTTCTCTGCCGTACTCTTAAAGATAATAAAGAAACGAGTGATTGCACTTTTTGTAAATCCGCATGCCGATACCGAGATAGAACAGCGCATAAAAAATACACAGCGCATGATACGCAGGAGAAGGAATGATTCCGTCAATGACAATCAGACGCATGTATTTGATATAGACATACACCGGATTCAGATACAGCAGCTGCTGAAGATTGTGCGGCAGCTTGTCCACCGAATAAAAAACAGCGGACATGTACGTGATCAGAGTAAGGAACACCTCATACAGGTACTGAATGTCACGGAAAAACACAAACAGCGCCGACAGAATGGCTCCGATTCCGATGTCCATAATCAGAAGGCACAGAATCGGAAAAATCAGCAGAAACATCGTCGGCCGGAATGTAATCCCATCGAAGATGCAGAATGTAAAATAAACCAGAAGCGTAAGCCCGAAGTTCACCAGCGCCGACACATTCTTGGACAGAAGAAAGAGGTACTTCGGCACATTGATCTTCGTAAAGATCTTGGCGTTGCTCATCAGTGACTGCATGCCGTTCTTCGTGGATTCCTTGTAATACGACAGCACGATATTACCCGTAAACAGGTAGGTCGTGTAGTGCGGAATGTCCTTTCCGAAGAAATTGGAGAAAATGACATGCATCACCAGCAGCGTCAGAAGCGGCGACAGCACGGACCATGCCATCCCAAGCACGCTTCGCTTGTACTTCTGCTTGAAATCACGTTTGACCAGCTCCTCAAACATGAACTGGTATTTCTTAACATTTGTTAACAATTTGTTCATAGTATCATAACATTCTACACAGATTCCTCAAAAGCGCAAGAGCCTTTTTACTGCTGTACCACTCCCGTCGGAACCGCCTGAACCAGATAGTCATTTCCATCTGAGCCTTCCGCCTGCAGGGTCAGAATGCTCCACGTGTTCAGTGCCTGCTGCTCCAGGTCCGGATCCAGCACCGCCTGCATGTTTCTCTGTCCGTAAATGTCATTGATGTACTGATTGTATTCATCGCGATCAAAGCCGTTAACGCTCACCAGAATATCTTCATGTGCCCTCGGATAAGCCGCAAAAATCTGGTATTCCGAAATGGAATCTCTGCTGAACAGATACAGATACGGATGAGAAGAAAAGAACTCGGAATCCCCGTAATCCTGAAGCCCTGCAAACGTGCTTCCCTCCCCAATGCTTCCGTGAATGACCGTGTTGGGGTCCGTCAGATCCGTGCTGTTGCCTTCATCCAGCCAGGCACCCTGATCCGCTTCTGCAGCTTCCTGGCTCTCATAGACCGGGCAGACAAGCGCTGCTGCCGAAGAGTCCTGCGCAGAAACAGCAAGAAGATACAGCTCTCCGTCCTTCCACTCCGGCGTGACATCCGGAGCCATTCCCTGAAACGAAATCTCCGCGCCCTCACCTCTTTGGAGCACCTCCTCGCCTTCCTCCAGCTCCTCCGGAAGAAGGGTTTCGTCCTCCTGCGCGGTCTCCGAAGGATCGGAGGTTTCCGAAGCGTCGGAAGTCTCCTCCGAAGCAGCCTCTTCCCAGCCGCCTGTGCTCTCCGCAATCTCCGGATTCTCCTCCGCGCCATTCTCTCCGGAGGCGCAGCCGGCCATCAGCCCTGCCGAAAGAACGGCTGTCATAACAAGTGCAGCATATTTCATGTTTCGGTTTCTCATATTTTCTTATACCTCTTCATTCCGAATGATTCTCAGTGCATTCTCTCTGGTGATTTCCCGGACATAATCCGGGTCGCATTTCCGGATAAGATACTGCCAGCATCGAAGCATCTCCGGTGACCGTCCCGTATCCTTATGGGCATCCGTGCCGACAAAGGACACCAGCTCCTCCTTCAGAAGTCCGCTGATCAGCTTTGCAAAAGGGGAGCGGAAATGCGGAAGCACATCGTCTGCGTTGACCTGCAGATAAATCCGGTTTCTGGTAAGCTCCCGCGCAAGCTCAGGATTCTTGCGAATGCAGTCATATCTTTCGCAGTGGGCCAGAATCACTCTCCAGCCATCATAGGAAAGATTCCGAAGTCCTTCCTGAATATAGGAGAATTCTTCCCACGGCTTGAACTCCACAAGAAGATAAGAAGAATCCGCCAGGGAGCAGATGCGGCCGTTTTCGAGGGCTTCCGGTACGGAGCTGTCATACATGATCTCATTTCCCCGATACAAATCCGCTTCTTCCATCTCTTCCTGCGCCATCGCATCCTGCATGTACGCGATCCGCCGGAGCTGGCCCTCCGGAGACACATTTCGGTGCCCGCCCTTATAATGGGGCGTCAGAATCATGGTTCCGATCCGGTTTTCTCTCGCAATCCGCAGCATTTCCATCGTCATTTCCATGCTCTCGGATCCGTCATCCACTTCCGGCATGATATGAATATGCATATCCGCCAGCTCATAATCCGGTATCCTCATGTGCTCACTCCTTATGCCCGGAAAGCCGCTCTGCGATCAGATACCAGATGTACCGGGCATTGGTCACCAGATATCGGTTGGCCAGGCGTCTGGGATCCTGGAAGAGGCGGTGCAACCAACTCCGTGGAGGCGCCGTTACAGCCACTCCAGCCCGATCTTCTGAATCCAGAGAGGCGCACGCTTCACCGTTCCTGCATAGAAGTTAAACCCGGCCCCCACGCCGAGCATGACGCCGTTCAGCTTCCCCTTATGCGCCGCCATCCACTTCTCCTGCTTCGGAGCTCCAAGTCCGATCCAGATCAGTGCCGCACCGGAGGCATTGATTCTGCGGATGGTCTCCGCATCCTCCTCCTCCGTTTCCGGGCGGAACGGAGGTGACACCATTCCTGCAATGCGAATTCCCGGATATTTCCTCCGGAGCTCCCGTTCCAGCTTCTCAATGGTCTCCGGCGTGGAGCCGTAGAAATAATGACCGATCCTTCCATCCATCGTGGCACGGAACACCGCGTCCATAAAATCCGGTCCCGCCACACGCTCCGCTTTTACAAAGCCGTGGCTCTTCTGATATTCTGCGATCGGCTTCCCATCCGGGAACGTATAGGCCGAGCCGTTCAGAATGTCCCGGTACCCAAGATCATCATGTGCCATTACGGTTGTATGGACATTGGAGAAGCACAGATACTGACCGGCCAGAGCGCCGGCAGGTCGGTTCGCCGTTCCCTTGTCCAGCTCATTCAGGATGGAGAACGCAGCCGTTTCCACATCGGAAACCATGAAGTGAACCCCGAAGACCTCGCATCTTTTCGTCAGCGGCTCATAGGCCGCCGCAGCATAGGGACCGACCGAATCGATCAGCTGAAGGGGCACGCATCTTCCGGACGAAAACAATGCAATCCGGAAAGGAATTCTCCTCTTCTCAAGGGCATCCGCAATGCTCTTTCGGATCTCTTCTCCGGTATCCGGCAGATACAGATAGACCGTGAGCGGTCCCTCCGTCTTCTTCAGGAATGCATCCAGCCTTCCGATCAGCGTCCTTGTCCCGTCATCCGCTCCGTTCCCGCGCACAGGTGCGGGACGGTCCGCATCCGAAGCATCCGGATGCTCCTCATCCACCGGGAAAACACCTGCAATATCCGCATTGCCGGGAATCCCTGCCAGGAGACGCGCTCTTGCAATGGATTCCTGCGCTCTTGTCGTGACAATCAGATAATGCTCCTCCTTGGCCGCCTTCTGACTGCTCCTCCGAATACTTCTCCGAAGCAAAAGCCGGTTCACGCTGGTGAAAATAACGTCAAAAATCCCGGCATACAGAAGCACCATGCGCGACACCTTCTCAAAGGAATGCGTCGCAGAAAGTATGATGATGAGTGCAGCATACTGAAAGATTCTCTCCCGGAAAACATGAGAAACATTCTCCACCGGATCCAGCTGCGTGATCCGGTCTTCGCGGTGCTTCGCCCGGCGATAGGTATTCCAGAACAGATAAATCAGAACATTCAGCGCATAGATGGTGCTGTACAGCTCCACCTTCCACGGCACAAGCTTGCTCCACATCCGCAGATACAGGGCAAGAAGAAAGGCCGCTGTCGTAGCCAGCGTATCCAGCAATATGATAATTCTTCGAACGTGCTTATGTGAGTAAAAATACATGAAAATCCCCAATGATTCTTTTATAATGTAAAAGCTCTATTCCGCTATTATAACGCATACGCTTTCAACTATGATAAACTAAATCTGTATCGTTTTTATGGAAAACTTCAGGAGAGATTATCATGCAGATCATTACCAGAGAACTGAACGGCTACACATCCGAATACCCGCTTTCCCGTTTTGGAGGAAGAGAGAGTATTCTTGCCGTGGATATTGAAACAACCGGTCTCTCGTCCGCAAAGGACCGCATTTATCTGATTGGCTGCGGCTACTGGGAGGATGACTGCTGGAAGCTGATCCAGTGGTTTGACGATCACGGCGACGGAGAAGCGGATATTCTGACTTCGTTTCTTCTTTTCTCCAAGAAATACAAAACCCTGATGCATTACAACGGCCGCCAGTTCGACCTCCCGTTTCTTGCACGGCGCATCGTCTGGAACGGACTGCAGGGAATTCCGGGCGCCGAGGATTTTCCTTCTGCCATGAAATCCCTCGATCTGTACCGTTATCTGAAGCCTTATCAGAAGCTTCTTGCACTCCCGGATCTGAAGCAGCAGACCGTGGAGCGCTTTCTGAACACCGGACGCATCGAAGACCGCACGGGCCGCGAGCTCGTAGAGCTGTATCATTCCTATCTTGGCAAAGCGCTCCCCTCCGCAGAGAAGGTCTCCGATCGGGATCTTACGGCAGAAGCCACGAAACGGATTGATGCCGCCATGATCAACCGTCTGCTCCGGGAGCAGGAACTGGAAAACGCAAGAAAGGCAGCGGGAGCCCTGAATTCCGAAAACGAACCGTTCTTTTCCTCGAATACGGAAAAGGAAGCCTGCGATTTTTCCGGTCCCGCCGGAATCCCGGCGGACCGCTCCGGGATCCGGACCGCACTTCTTGAGCATAATGCCGCAGATGTTGCAGGTCTGATTGCCCTTACGGACGTATTGTCCTTCCGGGAGCTTTTCGAAGCCCCCCTCTCCGTCTACCGGGCACAGGCGAACACCTATCACGACGCAAACGGCGAACCTCAGCAGGAGCTGATCATGTATGCGCACGCAGAGGGTGTTCCGGAGAATGTCCGTGTTCCGGCTGGTACCGCCTCTCTGGACGGCTGCTATCTGGCACTCCAGGATGACCGCATTGTTCTGAAGGTTCCGATCTACAGCGGAAAGCTGCACTACTACTATTCAAATTATAAGGATTATTACTATCTGCCGAAGCTCGATCAGGCCGTTCACAAATCCATTGCCTCCTATGTGGATCCGCGGCACCGCGAGCAGGCAAAGGCCGAGAACTGCTACACCGGAAAGGTGGGATCCT
Organism: Firmicutes bacterium CAG:791; assembly: GCA_000431495.1. GTDB lineage: Bacteria > Bacillota > Clostridia > Lachnospirales > Lachnospiraceae > CAG-791. The sequence continues at coordinate 9,427 of HF986523.1, forward strand.
TCCTGCCGGAATGGACGAAATTTCAGACGCCCTTCTTCCAGGAGCACTACCGCGACAAAACCGCATGGTTCGAATTTAAGCCGGAGATGAAAAAGGACAAGGCCTTTTTCGCCGGGTATGCCACCTACGTATACCGGCACATTCTGGAAGGCTGAGTGTGACGCAGAAAAGGAGAACGCCCTGTTTCTGAGAGCGTTCTCCTTTTTATTGTCCGTGTATTCTTTTATGTCTCTTTACAGACAGGTGATCTCCCGTGGTTCTATCCTTCGCTGCGAACCCACACGCGCATCTCTCCGATTCCGCGGTTTCCCCAGAGATAATAAGGAACAAAGGTCAGCTTCTGCCCCACCGTCTCCGGCTTCTTCTCCGAATACAGGCTCTCTCCATCCGAAGTGTCCCGATAACCGTCCGCAGAAAGCCGGACATAGGTTCCAAGAACCGGATCCGTTGTTTCTTCCATTGCAAACTGTGCGTGCTCCGGAAGGGATAACGCATACAGCTCTGCACCGTTGTCCTTCTCCTCCAGTGCGTACACAATCGGTCCTCTCATGACCGCAACAAGTCCTGCATCCTTGCGAACCTTCGGATTCGCATAGATTCTTCTGACCGGCATATCAAACCGGATTTCCACGCGGTCACCGGCATGCGTCAGATCGTTCAGATACAGATAGCCATCCCGCAGGGATTCTTCCACAGAAACACTCCGGGAAATCTCTTCCTCTCCATGTCTGAGACGGAGCGTTGCTGCTGTATTGCGTGCCCAGGCAGGAATGCGGATTGCCAGCGTAAATTCTCTGTTTTCCTTATTCTCTCCAATCGTATAGCACACATTTCCCTTCCAGGGATACTCGGATTCCACATCGATGCTCACCCCGGGAATGCAGGACGAAGCAAAGGATCCGCCAACATAGAGATGTGCATAGATGGTGTGTGCATTCTCTCCCCATGCATACTTGGAAAGCGCTGTAATGCACCTGGACACATTCGGAGGGCAGCAGGCACACGCATACCACTGCGGGCGCTTCGGCAGCACATGCTCGTATCCGGGAACCTTGCCAGACACCGAAGGATCCACCTCCAGCGGATTTACATAAAAGAATCGAGTTCCGTCATGCTGCATCCCGCTTAAAACGGTGTTATACAATTCCTTTTCCATCACATCCGCATACCGTCCGGACGGATTCATCTGCAGCATCTCTCTTGCAAAAAATACCATCGCTACCGATGCGCAGGTCTCCGCATATACGGTATCATTCGGAAGATCATAGGGAATGGTAAACGCCTCGCCGTGAACCGTAGATCCGATTCCGCCTGTAACGTACATCTTCTGATTCACAATGTTGTTCCAGAGACGTTCGCAGGCCGCCTGCAGCTCTTCGTCATGAATATCCGCAGCAAGATCTGCCATGGCCGTATAAAGGTACGCTGCACGAACCGCATGCCCGACCGCCTCCGTCAGCTCGCGCACCGGCTTGTTGTTCTGTGCATAGTCACGGTCCTTCGAATCCATGCCAAAGACATTAAGGTCTCTGCATTTTGCCTCCTCTTCGAAATAGTCCGGCTCCGTTCCTCTCTCGTTGATAAAATACTCCGCGCTCTCCAGATACCGTCTTTCCCCGGTTGCATGATACAGACGAAGAAGCGCAATCTCAACTTCGGGATGGCCCGGAATTCCCCTTTTCTTTCCCGCTTCCTTTCCAAATTGCCGTCCGATACAATCTGCCATTTTCTTTCCGATGTTCAGAAAATCATCTTTTCCTGTCGCTTCATAATTGGCAACGGTTGCCTCAATCATATGCCCCATGCAATACAGCTCATGAGCCTCCTGAAGATCGGTCCACTTCTTGTCCGGAGCCTTAATCTGAAAATAAGTATCCAGGTATCCGTCTTCCTCCTGTGCCTTCCCGATCAGTTCGATCATTTCGGCTGCTTTTGTCCGAAACCAGGGATCCTCTGAGATTGCCATTGCATTGGAAACCGCTTCCATCCATTTGGCAAGATCGGAATCCTGAAAAACCATTCCGTAAAAATCACCCTTTTCCAGTCCTGCGGCAATCCGGAAATTCTTAATAACATGACTCTTTTCAATCTCCGGAATCTCATCCCGCAGGATTCTCTCCTGATAGGGAATTACCTGTTCCAGAACAAGCTTCTGAAAGTAATCCCAGAAGCCATCCTTTACTTTCGCCTGCTTCAGTCTGGGCTGAAATTCAATGTTTTCAACCATTATAATATCCTCCTTATCCCCTGGCATTGTATTCATTATTACGGAATTCACTTCTGAATTCACGCTTTCATAATAAATCAGCATGGTCAGGCATGTAACCGACAGGATCAAACATATGGTGGATTATTCAAACCTTCCGTGCTATCGTTACAGTAAGATTCTGCAAAATCAGGAGGTCTCTCGTGCGATATCTCATCTCTGAAGTAAATGAGCCGCTTACCTACGCTTCATCCGGCATGCTGATTCATTCCGATCAGTTTCTGCACCCCCGCCGCTGCATCGACACCTATGTTCTGCTTCTCATTCAGAAGGGAACCCTTTGCATCACAATGGACGATCAGGAATATGAAGTCGGACCAAACCAGTTTCTTCTCCTTCTTCCCGGGAGACTTCATTTTGGAACCACTCCCTCCAAAGGCATGCTCTCCTACTACTGGATGCACTTCTCCATGAACCGTTCAAGGACACAGCTTTGTGATTCCTGCACTCTGACAGAGACACAGTATTCTCTGCCTGTTTTCGGCGATCTTGGAAAAGATCTGCGGGCCAGTCTTATCTTCCAGAGTCTCCTGGATATGACCAGGCGCTCCCACTATCAGATTGACTGGCGCTGTCATTATCTTTCCAGCTATCTTCTTCTGGAAATCTCTCACGAAGCAGCCGGACAATACAGCTCCTTCCAGCTTCAGCTTCCGGAGCCGGTTACCCGCATTCATGATTTCATTCAGGCGAACTATTCCGGCCCGGTTTCCTCCCGTACGATTGCGGAGCACTTTGGTTATCATCCGGTTTATCTTGAGCGGTATTATCGGAAATACACTGGCACTTCCATCACCTCATCCATTCATGAAGCGCGAATTGAAGCCTCCAAGAATCTGCTTCTGAACGCAGACTCCGTCCTGTCCCTTGAGGAAATTGCGGCAGCCTGCGGCTTTTCCGATGTCAAATACTACATGCGAATCTTTAAAAAGCGGACCGGAATGACGCCGACTCAGTACAAGAGAAGCCTTTCCCAGAGGAAAATTAACACGCAGTAGCACTCGGCCCCCTCCTCATCTATCATAAAAAAAACGGGACAGCCAAAGCTCAATGTCCACTTAATGACATTAAGCCAAAGCTGTCCCGCTCGGAACGCCAGACTCAGTGATCCGATCTTGCGTACTGATTCTTCATATGGTTGGTCGCATCATAAAGGACCTCGTCCAGCGTTTTCCCGGTTTCCTTCCGAAGCATCGCTGCGATTTCCTCATTTGCCGCTTCGCGAAGTGCCGCCCTCTTCGCAGCATCCTCTTCGGCTGCCTGCAGCCGGTCATACTTTGCAATCAACTCATGACCCTTCGACTGAACCGCCTGCTGATAGTGCTCGATGTGGTTCAGATTCTTGCCGTAGCAGGCGTCTGCCAGTGCTTCAATCAGGCGCGCCGACCAGTAGAAATTCTCCGTGGTTACCTCTTTCGTCGTATTGGCAAGGTATTCCGGCGTCTTCTCTACATTCGCATAGAACGGAACCGCCGTGTTGAACGCATTGGAGCCAAACGCAAGCCACTCTACTGCACGATATTCCTCCGGACGATCTGCGCGAAGCTGAAGGATGGCGACAAAATCCGTGCGGTTTACGCCAATGGAGCGATAAGCGCCGCGCCAGGAAGGATCGCCGTAGCTTCCGTAAGGATCGTAGGGCGTTCCCTGATAGTGGGAGGACAGAACATACTTGATGTCCTCCACGGTCACCTTCTTCTCAGGAACCATGCACCACGGAATGTCATCGGAGAGAGGAGTGTAATCCGCATCCGGTCCGTCCCAGACTGCCGTCTTCGGGTTAAAATAACGCCCGATAAACCATGCTCTCGGTGTGTTGTAAACATGATCGGCGTCATCGTGCGTGCCGAACGTATCGCGAGGATTCAGGCAGCCGTTCATGGAAAGATCCAGATGATTGTCCTCAATAAACTCCCGAAGATCTGCAGAGCACATGTACTCCTTCTGTTCTCCGAGCGCATCCTCCAGATCCAGAGAGTCAATGCCAAGCTGATTCGGCATCATGACATAAACATTGTCCGGCACCCTTCTTGCCATCCAGTGATGCCCGCCGATGGTTTCCAGCCACCAGATCTCATTCACATCCTGGAACGCAATGCCGTTCATCTCATAGGTTCCGTACTGCTCAAGCAGCGCCCCCAGGCGCTTGACGCCCTCTCTTGCACTGTGAATATAAGGAAGGACCAGAACCACCAGATCCTCTTCGCCAAGGCCGCCTGCCCGCTCCTCCTGTCCATCCTCTGCGGGAATGTACTCCACGAGTGGATCCGCACCGAGAACTCTTTCATTTGCGGTGATGGTTTCCGTTGCCGTCATTCCGACATTGGCCGCATTCACGCCGCTTGCCGCCCAGGTTCCCTTTCCCGGAACCGCATTGGGAACTGCCGTATAACGCATCGGATTGTCCGGAAGCTCCACCTCCACATGGGAGAGCACGGACTTATAATGTACGGGCTGCTCCTCAGGCGAAACGACAACAAACTTCTTCGGAGTAAAATGGCCTGCACCGGAATCGTCATTGCGGGCGATCATGGTCGAGCCGTCGTAGGAAGCATTCTTTCCTACCAGAATTGTAGTACAAGGCATTGTGATATCCTCCTGCTGATATATGATTCAGATGCTATCTAGCATAGCACATTTTCAACAGGATGGACTGCCGCAAATGTCTCTACCAGCTTCTGCTCTCCCACAGTCCGTGCAGGTTGCAGTATGCATAGACCGCCACCAGCTCATCATCCGCCTCTAACAGAAACGAAGCCTTCGGCTCATCGGAGGGCGTCAGGTTTCTGCGCTGCGTCCCCTTTTTCGTCTCAATCAGGATCCACTCAATGTAGTGTGCCTCCATCATCGGATGGATGGTCTCTCCGATCTGCACACTCACGCGATTTCCATCCACCGAAACCGCAGGAACGTGCTTCTCCGCCGCTCCGTCGCTTGTCCCCGGAATCATTTCCCGCATATCCGCTCCGCAGCAGATCGGATTCGGTCCCGCATCATGAATCATCTCAATCTGATTCCCGCATCTCATACATCTGTAAAACTTCATGG
>HF986523.1:14755-15520 GCA_000431495.1 Firmicutes bacterium CAG:791
AGTTTCAACCCTGTGTGCCTCGCCCCGTGCGCTCGGCGCCTCCGCCTCCCCCTTTTGCCCTGCCTTAATAATTCTCTTCCTTCACCTCGAAGAAGCTCTGCGGGTGACTGCAGACCGGACAGATCTCCGGCGCTGCCGTTCCCACCACGATGTGCCCGCAGTTGCGGCACTCCCAGACCTTGACCTCGCTCTTCTCAAAGACCTGCTGCATCTCAATGTTATGCAGCAGTGCGCGGTATCGCTCCTCGTGATGCTTCTCAATGGCGGCCACCATCCGGAATTTCACGGCAAGCTCATGAAAGCCCTCCTTCTCCGCTGTTTCCGCAAACTCCGCGTACATCTGGGTCCACTCGTAGTTCTCGCCTTCCGCCGCGTTCTCCAGATTCTCCTTCGTCTCCCCGATTCCGTACAGCTCCTTGAACCAGAGCTTCGCATGCTCCTTCTCATTGTCCGCTGTCTTCTGGAAGATCGCTGCCATCTGTTCGAAGCCGTCCTTCTTCGCCTTTGAGGCAAAATACGTATACTTATTTCTTGCCTCGGATTCCCCGGCAAAGGCCTTTTCCAGATTCTTCTCTGTCTGTGTTCCTTCGTATGGATTGTTCATTTCCGCCTCCTTCCGCTGCAATTCCCACAATGCGGCAGTGTAATTATCTGTCTCATTGACTATATTGTAACATTTATCTGATTAATTCTGTGTTAACAAATAAAAAATCTTGCGCAGAATATGCTAAGAAGGGGGCTGCCTCCCGGTAAAAACACCGGGAG
>HF986524.1:0-4158 GCA_000431495.1 Firmicutes bacterium CAG:791
CAGAATCGTCTCCTCCGGCATGAACTGATAATACACCGGATAAACGATAAACAGGTTGGACGGGAAGGAGATTACCGCCATGACAATGGCTCCTGCCAGCGATGCGATCAATGCTCCCTTCTTCGAACGGCTTCTGCGGTAAATGCAGCCTGCAACACCGACAAAAACAGCTCCGAGGACAAAGTTGGAAAGCTCTCCTACGCCAAAGGAGCCTGTTGCAAGAAGTGCATGAAGCACATTCTTGATCAGCTCAATCACAATGCCGCAGACCGGTCCCAGCGCAAAGCTTCCGATCAGTGCGGGAAGATCTGAGAAATCAAATTTGATGAACGTCGGCATCAGCATCGGGAGCGGAATCTCAATCAGCTGCAGAAGAAATGCAACTGCAGACAAAACGCCGGTTACCGTAATGACACGTACGCGGTCCTTCGATCCGCTTCCTGCCTTTCCTGCCAGTTTTCCGGCTGCTTCCTCGTTTCGTTTTACTGTGTTTTCTGCTCTGAGTTCTGTCATGGTTCTTCCTTTCTGCCGCATTCTCCGCGGCTCTCCTGCTGGTTTTTCATCGGTTCAGAAAGGTGAGTCCATGAACGCAGCCTGTCCGATGCCTGTTCCGGTTTCCCGGCTTCTTCCGGCTTCTGACAGAAAAAAGCCCTGCGTCCTTCTTCTCAGAGGACACAGGGCAGTACATTCACAGATCGATTTCGAAGGCATCTCCGATTCATCCGGAGCTTCCTTCTCTCATCTTGCCTGTTCATTCTTCTTCCATCCAGACTGTACTGTTGGTTTCGGACTTGCACCGAATCAGCCTGCACCGTCAGCTTCTGACGCCGCAGGGTCGCGGACTGTACCGCCAGTAGGGAATTGCACCCTGCCCTGAAAAACATTCAGCAAATATTGGTATTCAGTTACACGGACTATTGTAACAGCCGTCTGCACACTTGTAAAGCGCCCAGGCATTATCCGACAATCCGCAGATTGAATTCATTGACCGCTCTTCGCTCTTCATCCGCGGAATCCACCTTGGCAATGCAGGCACCCAGTGCGCGAAGCTTTTCCGGGAAACGCTCGTATCCGCGTTCAATGTAATGAATGTCGTAAATCTCCGAGTAGCCGTTTGCGGCAAGCGCCGCCGCAACCAGCGCAGCTCCGGCACGAAGATCCGGCGCATTCAGATTGGCACCGCTGTAGGATGCCACTCCGTCGATGATGGCAGTGTTGCCCTCTACGCGGATGGAGGCACCCATCTTCGTCAGCTCATCCACATACTTAAAGCGGTTCTCAAAAATGCTCTCTGTCACAATGCTGGTCCCGTTGGAGAGACCAAGAAGAACGCTGATCTGAGGCTGCATGTCCGTAGGGTAGCCCGGATAAGGAAGCGTCTTTACGTTCGTGTGATCCAGTCTTCTCTTCGCCACAACTCTGACAGAATCATCGGATTCGATAATCTCGCAGCCGATTTCAAGGAGCTTGGCTGTCAGAGACTCCAGATGCTTCGGAATGACATTGGTAATCGTGACATCTCCATGCGTCGCAGCAGCGGCGTACATATAGGTTCCTGCTTCAATCTGATCCGGAATGATGGAATACGTGGTCCCATGCAGCTTCTCCACGCCCTTGATACGGATGACATCGGTACCGGCACCCTTGATGCGGGCTCCCATGCTGTTCAGGAAGTTGGCAAGATCCACAACATGAGGCTCCTTCGCCGCATTCTCAATGATGGTATTGCCCCTGGCAAGCGCTGCTGCCATGACCACGTTAATGGTTGCCCCCACAGATACCACATCCATATAGATATGGCTTCCGAGCAGCTCGTCTGCCTTCGCAACCACCATGCCGGGAGATGCCACCCGAACATCGGCTCCAAGCGCACGGAACCCCTTGATGTGCTGATCAATCGGACGCAGTCCGATATTACAGCCGCCCGGAAGCGCCACCTCCGCCTTCTTGTACTTGCCAAGAAGCGCGCCGATCAGATAGTAGGACCCGCGAATCTTACGAACAGCCTCCGTATCCACCGGCTCATCCTTAATGAAGGCGCCGTTGATTACATAGGTATGCGGATCCGGATGCTCTACAACACCGCCGATCTCCGCAATCGCTCCGGTGATAGCGCGAATATCCGACACATCCGGAACATTTTCAATTGTAACAGGCTCATCTGCCATGATAGAGGCCGCAACAATCGCAAGAGCAGCGTTCTTCGCTCCCCCGATCTCAACCTCTCCGCAAAGAGGCGTCCCGCCTTTCACAACGTAATGCAGCATGCACTGTTCTCCTAAACAGGCTCTCGGAAGCACAAGGCTCCGTGCCTTTCTTCTTCATAAATGATTACTGTCTCTTCCGCCCGAATCCTGAAATACGTAAAAAATCGCATGCGGAACAAGCAGGCACAACGCCGTATAAGGATACTCCCCATCCGGCCTTCCGTCAAGCAATCCCCGTATTTCAGCCATTCGTGACCCCGCTCAGTTCAAATAGCTGAGCGGACTCACGGCGTTTCCGTTCACCCGAATCTCAAAATGCAGATGCGGCCCGGTGCTGTTGCCCGTATTTCCCGAACGCGCAATAACATCGCCCTGTGATACCGACTGTCCGACCTTCACCAGAACCTTGGAGAGGTGTCCGTACCGTGAAGTAACTCCGCCGCCGTGATCAATATAAACCACATATCCGTATCCGGACTGCCAGCCGGCAGCGGTCACCTTTCCGCCGCTCGTTGCCATGACAGAGGTTCCTGTCGCAACTGCGATATCGATTCCCTTATGATAGGTACTTGCCCCCGCCTTCGGCGCCTTACGTCCTCCGAATCCGGAAGAAAGCCGTCCATATACCGGCCAGATATAGGTCGGCGGGTTCTTGGTCCCGACCTCAATGATCTCCGGAACCGCCTCCACCGTGGTTTCCTGCTTCACAATTTCACGGCTCTGTACAGCATTGTCCCGATAATTCACCAGAGCAATGACGCGCCGGTGTCCGGGACTTCCCGTCTGGATCACCTGCGACTTGTTCGTGTACCATTCGCTGTTTTCCTTATAAATGGTATCCGCCTTATAATCTTCCTCGTAGTATTCCTGATTGGTATACAGCACCGTCAGCTTCGGCTCTGCCACCTTGACACTCAGAACATCCCCGGGGCGTATAACAGCATCCTCACCGGAAAGATTGTTCACCGCAATCAGCTCCTGTGTCGTCAGTCCGTACCTGGATGCAATGCCGGAAAGCGTATCTCCTGCCGCCACTTCACAGACTGCATCCTTGGCAACCTCTCCCGTCACGTCCGCCTTTGCTTCATCCAGAGATGCCACCAGGTTGGACGGAAGGTAGGTCTCCGATATTTCTATTTTCTCGCCAAAATCGATCTTCTGGAGACCCAGAATATAGTCTTCAAAATCCTTGCCGACCGCAGGCTTTACATCCTCAAACAGTCTGGAAAAAGCCTGTTCAATGCCGGCTGCCGGAAGCTGATTCTGCTTCTCCTCCTGCTTCGCCTGTTCACTGGTCGTCAGGACCTCATAGGTCAGCGCATTCACCTCGCGCTCTGTATCTGTCCGTACATGGACAATATAATCCCGTTCCGGATCATATTGCTCCAGAACCTCATTCAGAAGTGACTTGATGTCGTCCGCAGAGGCCATGTTGAAGATATACTCACCGATCTTCACGGAATAGCAATGCTGCAGCGTCAGAAGCTCATGCTTCGAAAGAATGATCTTCATCTGATCCACAATATCGCGCTCGCTGTCCGTCTTCCCCCAGTTGACATGCTCTCCTGTGATTTCCAGATTTGCATCGATAAACAGCGGGGTGTCACTGGTCTGCGCAATCTCACGGCGAGCCATCCGGAAGCACTCTCTGGCCTCTTCTTCCGAAGCAGTTACACCGACCTCTTCTCCGTTTAAGGACACGGTAAACATGTTATCGTCCCCTTTTCCAAACGGAACATAATCGGGGAACAGGAAAAGCACGACGCATAGAACAACGGCAGATACGGTCAGAAACCAGAATTCAGTTTTCTTACCATTATGACGAATCATCTACCGCATCATCCGAAGAACATCGATAATACACCAAAGGCATGCAGAGCTTCCAGAATCACCCCTGCCAGAACAGCGACAAGTGTTGCAATCTGAACGCCGTTTACCGCTGCCCCGGAAG
>HF986524.1:4206-28091 GCA_000431495.1 Firmicutes bacterium CAG:791
CTCCTTGAGATCCTCGGTCTGCTTCTTCAGAAGCTGTTCCACGGCCGCCTGTACATTGCGGTAAACCCGTACATTTTCTTTATGGGAAAAATCATCCGACTGCTGCAGAAGATCGGCAATTTTCTGCTGAGACTGCTCAATGGACTCCGTGAGCTTTTCTTCGAGCTTCTTCGAGGCCTCCTCGGTGCTCTTTCTGGAATCCTCCTGCATCTTGCCAAAGTCCACATCACGCAGCGCATTGCCGTTATCCGACAGCGCCTGTGCCGATGCCTTCATCACATCCTGCACACCCTTTGTGGTCTCAATGCTCATCTTGCGCATCTCGTCCACCAGCACACGATTCTTATCGTAGAGCTCCTTCAATTCCTCAATCTGTCTCTGGTACGCCAGAACCGTATCCTTCAATGTATCCACCTCAATAGCCTGCGCCTCCTCATTGGCGCGGATCATGTCATCTGCCGCTGCCTCGCCGATGCCGGTTCCCTGCGAGATCTTTCTCTCCAGATCCTCGATGGAATGCTCCTCTTCCTGTACTTCCTGCATAAACTGATCGCTCATGATACAACCCCTTCTGAGTTGGAATGATTTCATATCCGGTATCTGTTCAGCATGTGCTAAACAGAATCATGATACCATTATCACTTCTTTTTTACAACGAACAACGCCCTGCCGCTTCTCGTCACATTGCCTCGTATTCGCATCTGTTCCTTCATATATTTGGATAGAATTTACATATATTCAAGACTTGTTCATATTTTGTTCATAATTATCTGCTATATTAAAACCATCAAATCAATCAACAGTTTGATAATTTTTTCATAATAAGCCCGGGCGCTGAAAGGCGTCCGGGCACTCCTCTTTTTTATTCCGTTTTTCTGTTTACTTCGTCTGTGAGTCCTCTTCCACCTGGAATTCCTGAATCTCATTATTCAGAAGCAGCATCTTCTCGTCCAGATTGGAAACCATCTTCGCGCATTCCAGCAGCTCCTCCGCAATTCCCGAGGGAACATCTCCGGTAAATTTATATTGAATCTTATGCTCCAGGCTGGCCCAGAAATCCATGGCAATCGTCCGGATCTGAATTTCCACCTTTGTGTCCACGATCCGGTCCGACAGATAAACCGGCACTGTGACGATCATGTGATAGCTCTTGTAGCCGCTTGGCTTCGGATTGGCCAGATAATCCTTGATCGCGAGCACACGGATGTCGCTCTGATTGCTGATCATATCCGCAATTTTATAGATATCCGACGTGAAATCACAGATGACACGCACCCCGGCAATGTCATTGCAGTACTTCACCATGTTCTCCAGTGTAGACGGATACCCATGGCGCTTAAGCTTGTTGACAATGCTCTCCGGTGTCTTCAGTCTCGCCTTGATATGCTCAATCGGATTGTAATTGTGCACATGCTGGAACTCATCATTCAGAATGCTGAGCTTGGTCTGAATCTGACGAAGTGCTCCGTTATAAATCAGCATGACCTCTTCGTAGCTGTCCGCACCTTCTCCGCCTGCTCTTAAATCCATATTTTCTCTGCTCCTTTTAAATTTTCCGGTCTGCCCGAAACAGGAGAAAACGGCATCCGCCGTTTCCGATTGTCTTACTCCACTGTTACCGACTTCGCCAGATTCCGCGGTTTGTCCACATCCAGTCCCTTGGACACGCTGACATAATACGCCAGCAGCTGCAGCGGGATAATCGCGACACTGGTTGCGAAATGCGGATCGGTTTTCGGAATGTACACGGTGAAATCCGCCGTATCCTCGATGGCGTAATTTCCATACGTGGTCAACCCCATCAGATATCCGCCCCGGCTCTTCACCTCTACCATGTTGCTGACGGTCTTCTCGAACAGATCCGGCTGTGTCAGTACACCGACAACTAGCGTTCCGTCTTCAATCAGTGAGATGGTTCCATGCTTGAGTTCTCCGGCAGCATAGGCCTCTGAATGAATGTAGCTGATCTCCTTGAGCTTCAGTGAGCCCTCCAGCGAAATCGCATAATCGATTCCGCGTCCGATAAAGAAAATGTCCTTTGCATTGCTGCGTTTCGCTGCAAACCACTGGATTCGTTCCTTGTCCTCCAGCGCGTGCTCGATCTTGTCCGGGAGCGCGCAGATTTCTTCAATCAGTGCAGCTTCCTTCTCCTCATCAATCGTACCCTTTGCAGCCGCAAGTGCTACGGCAAGAACATAGCCTGCAACAAGCTGTGTGCTGTAGGCCTTGGTTGTGGCAACTGCGATCTCCGGTCCCGCAAGCGTATACAGAACGTGATCTGCCTCTCTTGCAATGGAAGACCCCACTACATTGACGATTGCCAGAGTCTTCATTCCACTGGCTTTGGCAAGGCGAAGTGCCGCCAGAGAATCTGCAGTCTCTCCGGACTGACTGATAATGATCGCCATGCTGTTCGGTGCAATGAGGGGATTCCGGTAACGGAATTCCGAAGCCAGTTCAATTCGAACCTGGCACCTTGCAAGATCCTCAATCACATACTGGATCGCAACTCCTACGTGATAGGCAGAGCCGCAGCCGATGATATAGATCTGATTCAGATCCCGGAGCATCTCCTCCGTAAGACCGGTTTTCTCAAGATCAATTCTGCCGTCCTCGCCGATCATCGAATGGATCGTGTCCTTCACCGCACGAGGCTGTTCATGAATCTCTTTCAGCATAAAGTGCGGATATCCGCCCTTCTCCGCCGCCTCTGCATCCATCTGTACCTGTGTGGGTGTTTTCTCAATTTCTTCCTGGTCAATATTATAGAAGGTGATCTTGTCCGCCTCGAGGACGCCTACCTCCATATTGTCAATGTAATACACCGTCCGGGTGTATTTCAGAATGGCCGGAACATCCGATGCAAGATAGGATTCTCCGTCCCCGACACCGATGACCATCGGCGCATCCTTTCTTGCGACAAAAATTTTGCCCGGATAATCCTTGATCATAATGGCCAGAGCGTAGGTACCCCGCACGCGCATCATCATATGCGAAATTGCATGGATCGGTCCGAGATTGTACTTCTTCATATAGAACTCAATCAGATTGATGACCACCTCGGTATCCGTGTCGGAATAGAAATGATAGTTATGGCGCAGCAGCTTGTTCTTAACATCCTGATAGTTCTCAATAATGCCGTTGTGAACGCCGACAACCGTCTTATCATTGCTGACGTGCGGATGCGCATTGTTCTCACTGGGTTCTCCGTGTGTTGCCCAGCGTGTGTGCCCGATTCCGCAGCAGCCCTCTACCGAAAGGCCGTTGTTTGTTTTCTCCTCAAGGACCTTCAGCCTTCCCTTGGCTTTTACAATTTCGAAGTTCCCGCTGTCTGAACGAACCGCGAGTCCTGCAGAATCATAGCCACGATATTCCAGCTTGGACAAACCGTCCAGAAGAATCGGCGCCGCCTGTTTCTTACCTACATATCCGACAATTCCACACATTCATTTACCTCCTGCCGCCATCTGTGCGGCTCTGTAATCAGGACATCTCCGTACGGATCTGTCCCTTATTCCCGCCAGGTACTAAGCCGTGCCTGTTTCTGCTGTATCCAGAAGCCCTGATTGGATGTAAAACGCAGAATCAGCTTCTCCGGAAGGTGCTCATAGGCTTTTCCCATCCGATAGCCGGCAAATCTTGCCGCACAACGAAGCACAAAGCCGGGAATCTCTCCCGCCTTCTTCTCCTTACGCATCTGTCTGATCACCGCCTTCACATATTGCATGCCCTCTCCTTCAGAAGAAAACCTTGCAAAAATCTGCGGATTCTGTGCCTGGGAAACTCCAAGATCAAAATTCCGGTGGAACTGCTGCGCTGCCGTGTAAGAGTGCGAATGATACACACACGCATCCGCCACGTAGGCAATCCGGTATCCCGCCTGAAGGGCTCCTCCCGCATAGACCATATCCTCATTGAAAATAGCATGCTCCGGAAAACCTCCGAGCTGCTCCCAGGTTGCTCTCCGATACATCGCACAGACATTGGAGCAGAAATAAGCCTTGATTCCGAGTCTCCCGGTGTCCTCCTCACTCTTGATCATGGACTGTGCCGGGTAATTAAAATCTCTGGAGATGTGTTCCTCGCAGGAGGCATCCGGATTCGAAAGCTGTCTTGCATAGCTGACTGCAATATCCGCATTCTCCGTGAGAGGACGTACAAGCCTCTCCACCAGCATCTCATCCGCAGGGAGAGCATCCTGCGTCATTGCCAGAACATAATCTGCTCCGATGCATGCCGCAAAGCCCTTGCTTCTTGTTCTTCCATGGTCAAATTCTTCCTTCGGAATGTGTTCCAGCAAAACAAACGGATAGCTTTCCAGGAACTGCTGTTCCGTAAAATGCGCTTCCTCAAGAAACAGTCGGAAGCCATCCCGTCCGGAATTGATGATTCGTACGCATCGCACCGGCAGTGTCTGCTTCTCCAGGCATTCCAGAATTCCGATCAGCCTCTTTCCCGGTTGAAAGGTTGGAATTACCGCATCCACCGTCAGGCCGTCCGTCTTATCTTTGTTCAAAGCCGCTTTTCTCTCGTCTTTCTGCCCTTGTTTTCAGGCGATTTATGCCGGATTTTTCTCCTGATCCGACCATTTTCCGGTCTTTCCGGCTCTCTGTATTATATCATAGATGACATTCGCAGCACGCAGCACGCAAGAGCATCCTCTGCTGTGCGCGTACGTGGACAAAAAAGGAGAGAGAACCACCGGCTCTCCCCCCTTGGATTTAGCAGCATCTGCGAATCTCTCGATGATCACCGCAATACGGTTCTTTTCCCCGGATCAGGCGTGATCCGCATCCGTCATCTCTTCCGGAACGGCATCCTTTGTCATCTCGGAAATATGGCTGCTGAATTCTTTCACAGTATCCGAAACTGCATAATTCTCATCGCCGAACAGGAACGCATGCAGCCATACCACGTTGTCGGTCAGATCTCTCGGAACAACACAGTCACCCAACGCTCCGCCGAGGTTTGCCTGAATCCGGTCATCCTCCTGCGGGAAGCCGTTCTGCATCGTATCGATGCTGTCCTCCGCAATCATGTTATAGTTCGCAATGGCCTGCACATCGTTAACCAGATCGCTCACCTTGTAAGAGGTGTAGATCTCATCCGATACCTTGTTGACAATGTCAGCAAGCTGTCCGACATTCGCCTTCTTCGCCTTGTCCATAACGGCATACAGAACGGCACGCTGCCGCGCTGCACGCTTGTAATCCCAGCCTCTGGTATAACGGATCCGGCAGTAGGCCGTTGCCTGCAGACCGTTCAGGGTCTGTGTGCCCGCCTGGGTTACCTCTGTGTAGCCGTTCTTACCGAGTTCCTTCGCCATTGTGGACTGATAATTGTTCAGATGAGAAATCTCATCCTCCTCTACCGTAATGGTAATGCCGCCAAGAGCATCCACGACATCCGTCAGTCCGCCGAAGCCAACCGTCACGAAATCCGTGATATTCATATCCAGATTCTGGTTGAGCATGTTGATCGCCTGCTCGGCTCCGCCCTTTGCATAAGCAGCATTACACTTGTTGTATGTGTCATCACCGAGATTCAGCAGCGTATCACGATAGACCGAAACCAGCTTCACATCTCCGGTATCCTCATTGATGGAGCAGATGATAATCGAATCACTTCGTGTATTCTGATCCAGCTCTCCCTGTGTCGAATCCACACCAAAGAGGGCGATGTTGCGGTACCCCTTCATCTCACCCTTCTCTGTGTTCTCCTTTACGACATCGGCGATGTTGTTCTCGATCTCTTCCGTCGGAAGGTTGACACGCTCCACCTTTCCGATGCGGGTGACAAAGTAAAGAATCAGCAGCACAGCGGCAAGAACCACAAGCTCAATTGCGATTACCGCAGTCCGTTTCTTTCTTCTGTCGGAGCTTCGCCCTCTCGCGGACGACCTTCCCGATCTTCCGCCTCTTCCATAGCGGTCCTCGTAGTCATCATCATACCGGTCGTCATAGCGGTCGTCGCCATAGCCGTATTCATCGGAGTATCTGTCATCCTCCGCGTAATCATCGTCTTCATAGTAGCCGCGATCGTCATAGCCTTCATGATAACGCCCATCGTAGCGGTCATCGTCATAACCGCCCTCTTCGTAGCCATAATCTACATCGTCATCTCCGGCGCCCTGATTCTCGTAGCCGTCATCATACCGATCGTCATAGCGGTCATCGTAACGATCCTCATAACGATCGTTATAATCCTCATAATCACGTCTGGACATGAAAAACTCCCCCAGTGAACTTTCAAAATGCTATTTGTTAAGAATACTACACTTTCCCCTTCGGAACAAGCACTGTATTACATTGACTAGGACAGTATACGTCCGTTCCCTCTCCGATTACAATGACAAAAGAATCAATACGCATTTTTATTGATAAATCCCTTGAAAACAGTCAGAAACAGAATCCGGAAGTCAAAGCCGAGACTCCAGTTTTCAATGTAATAAATATCATGCTCGATCCGCTTGCGGATGGAGGTGTCTCCCCGATAGCCGTTGATCTGCGCCCAGCCGGTAATTCCCGGCCGCACCTGATGCTTTACCATATAACGCGGGATTTCCTCCCGGAACTTATCCACAAACTGCGGACGCTCCGGGCGAGGGCCGACGAGACTCATTTTTCCTGCCAGGACATTAAAGAACTGCGGCATTTCGTCAATGCTGGTGCGCCGCAGAAAGCTTCCGAATTTCGTCACCCGGTCATCTCCCGGGATTGTCCAGCCCTTCTTCTCTTCCTCCGCAGACTGCACTCTCATGGTGCGGAACTTGTACATGGTAAACGGCTTTGAATGAAGTCCGATTCTCGTCTGCCTGTAGATAATCGGTCCCTTGCTGGTCACTCTTGTTCCGACCGCCGCAAACAGCATGACCGGAGAAAACAGAATAATGCAGAAAATCGACCCGAAAATATCCACCAGTCTCTTCATAAGAGCATTCCAGGTATTGGACAACGGAACGTAGCGGATATTGATGACCGGCAGTCCCATCAGGTCCTCCGTATACGGCCGTGACGGAAACAGTGATCCATAGTCCGGAATAAACTTCGTATGAACTCCGGCGCGCTCGCACAGATCAACAATGTGCTCCAGACTGTCGTAATCCTCCAGCGAAAGGGTAATGGCAATCTCATCCATCTTGTTCTCCGGAAGAATGTACTCCAAATTTCCGAGCGATCCCAGAACCTTCACCCCGCGGTACAGCGTTCCGCGCGGAACATGATCATCCAGAATGCCGTGCACAACATAGCCCCACTGCGGATTGGACGCAATGCGGTCCAGATAGGCTTCCGCCGCTCTGGAATAGCCAACCAGAATGACATGCTTTAAATTGTTTCCTTTTCTGCGGATAAAATACAGAAATTTCCGTACCAGCATCCGGTACAGAAATGTCAGGATCATATTGATGACATAGAACAGAAGAATCAGCGTTCTGGAAAAGTCCACCACGCCGTCCACGCTCGTGGAGAGCATGAAAAAGCTGATCATGACAAGACCGATTCCAACTGTGTTTGCCTTAAAGATCCCGGCTACTTCCACGCGGATCCGCGATGAGCGTTTGGAAGAATAAAGGTTGTAGATGCCGTACAGAATCAGATATCCGGGTACAATAAAATACAGAGTCCTGAAATAGGTCTCTGCAGACAACGCTGTGACGCCCGGCGTGGATTCCGCGAGGGGCGTCAGAAACTTGATGGACCAGGCAAGCAGAAAGCTTACCGCAACCACCAGTCCATCCAGCACAATATGCATACGGTTGAAAAAAATCTGATTGTCTTTAATCATGTGCTCAAATCACAATTCACACGGAGGGTCTTCTCCGGAACAAGCCCGCAAGGAGCTGCCCCTGAATCGACAGGTAATGGGGAAAATGCCTCCACTCAAAAGGGATCTTTCTTCCGAGATAGATGGGAAGCACCTCCATCAGATCCTCCTTCTGCTCCGGGAAACCCGCCTCCTGCGGAATCGAACATTTCTTATACGGGATCCCGTATCGGATGCACTCCGTATATTCCGCGCAGGAAGCCTTCAGAAATTCGCCGCGGCGGATTCCCTCCGCATAGGCATCTCCCAGTCCCTTCCGGGTAAAATACGCCTTCTTAACCGCAGTTCCGAGACTTCGCAGCGGTGCGTTCAGCCAGTACTGCAAAAACGGCATGTTCTTATACTGAAGAAGGGCATTGTTGCCCGCCGTCATCACTTCCTTAAAGTCGCTGTATTTGCCGCCTGCTGTCGCACTTCCTGCATGGAACACCTCTGCCCCGGGCTCCAGATAGCTCCGATGACCGAAGATCTGCGCCCTCCATCCGAGATCCAGGTCCTCCAGATAGCAGTAGTGCCGCTCATCGAACCAGCCAATCTCTTCAAACACACTCATGCGATAGAGTGCCGCTCCCGCACAGGCTGCAAACAATGGTGCTGCGGTGGCTTTTCCCTTTCCCGCGTTCTTATGTCTTGCAAAGGCCCAGCCGAGTGCATTATACAGATCGCCGTCATCATCGATGCGGTCCGGCTCCTTCATGGACAGCATCAGCGCCTGTACTGCGAAGCAGGACGGCCGCTTCTCCATTGTGCAAAGAAGCTTCTGCAGGCAGTCCCTGTCTACGCTGGTGTCATTGTTCAGAAGCATCGCATACGGAGTTCTGACCAGATGAAGGCCCGCATTCACAGCATGACAAAAGCCGGTATTGGCCTTCAGACGAAGAAGCAGGACCTGGGGATATTCCTTCTCTATCATCTCGCAGGAGCAATCCGAAGAGCCGTTATCTATCACAATGACCTTCGGAACCAGACTGCCCGCAAGGACAGAATCCAGACACACTCTCAGGTAATCTGATCCATTATAGTTCGGAATGACAACCGATATCAATTCACTGCCGAATTCTGACATACCTGTTCCTGCCCGTTCTCCCGCCTTTGTTCTTCCAGGCTCTTTTTTATTTCTGATCGCAAATTTTCGTCATTTCAGGATCCCAGACAACAAGATATCCCTGCTGCCTTACCTGACGGCAGAATTCCAGGCTCATCGTCTTAAGATCATCCGTGTGCTTCATCACATGCCCCTCATAGGAAGCATTGAACACCGTCTGATACAGCGGACGAAGCTCATCGCGAATTTCCATGCACCGCACATCTACCGCCTGTGCGTCCTGCATGGTATCTGCCCGATGCATCGGACCGCTTTCCATTTCATGCATGCCGGGGAATTCCACCCGGCCGCTCTCATCCATCATTCCGCCGATGATCCGGTGATGCTCATCGAGAAGCTTTCCTCCGACAACACCGACCTCCGGTCTCTGTGAGAAAATATCCGGCCGGTAATTCACACGGAAAAAGCCATTGTGTCTCGACTCCATCACCTCCGCATCGATCCGGCAGGTACGGAAATACTCCTGAAGAGCCGCCTTTCCTGCCTGGTATGCGTAATTCTTGCTGCCCGGGTTTCCTGCTGTGGAAGCAGGGTGCGTCCGCCAATGATACAGAACTTTCGGAATATGCACGATTCCGGACCAGGGTGCACGGAGCAGAAGGTCATAATCCTGTGCGCCATCATATTCCGGGCGCAGTCGAAGCGCCAGAAACAGTTCCTTTTTCATGACAAGAAGGTGACAGATATAATTGTTGCTCAGAAAATAATCCGGATTAAAATCCGGCTTCCGGTTCGGCTCAAAGAATTTTCTTCCCGTCGGATCACACTTGTCCTCATCCGAGTAAATGATCTCCGCCTGTGTCCGCTCGATCTTATGCGTCACTTCAAAGACGGCATCCTCCGTCAGAAGATCGTCATAATCCAGGAGAGCAATATAATCCCCGGAAGCCATGGATGCCGCGGCATTGGTATTTCGTGAAATGCCGCCGTTCTCCTCAAGCTTCCCATAGTGAATCCGGGGATCCTGGAACGATGCCGCCAGATTGGCCGCAGCCTCCGTACCGCCTCCGTCCGCTAGAATCAGCTCCCAGTTTCCATAGGTCTGCCTCTCCACGGATTCCAGCATCTCCCGCATAAATCGCAGGTCCGGCTGATACAAAGGAACCAGAAAGCTGATCAGCGGAAGGCTGTCTCCGTCACGCCTTCTCTTCTCCCACTGACTGCGCTGTTCCTCCAGACTGCCCAAGGCCGGTACCTCATACGAATAAGAGGTACCGACCTTGTCACGAAGTCGTTCGATCGCGGCATAATACGTGTCGCGAAGCCCGTTTCTTTGTGCGTATCTGATTGTTTTGTTAAGATCTGTCCAAAAAGCCATTCACAGCACCCGCCGGGATTCCATGTCAGATGTTTGCCTTCACTGCCTCTGTCAGCTCTTCCACCTTGGCGTCGGCATCGGCAAGACTTTCTCCCTTTACGCCCATGTAGAATTTAATCTTCGGCTCTGTTCCGGAAGGTCTTGCGCAGCACCATGCATCCTGATCCAGAGCAAAATACAGTACGTTCGATTTCGGAAGCCCTGTCGTTCCTTCTTCCCCGGTTGCAGGCTTTACGGTTTTTCCGGTCTCGTAATCACGGAACTCTTCCACTTTCCAGCTTCCGAAGTTCTTCGGCGGATTTGTGCGGAATTTCTCCATCAGCGCATCAATCTGAGCTGCGCCGTCCATTCCCTTCATGGTAATGGCATACTGCGTCTCCTTATAGAAGCCGTACTCGCTGTAGATCTTCTGCATCTGATCCCAGAGTGTCAGTCCCTGCTTCTTGTAGAAGGCAGCAGCCTCACACAGCATCATCACGGCAACCGGTGCATCCTTATCGCGGGAATGCGTTCCTGCAAGGCAGCCGTAGGACTCCTCAAGACCGAAGACGTAATGATAGGACTTTGCTTCCTCGAAGAGCTTGATCTGCTCACCGATGTACTTAAAGCCGGTCAGGCATTCCACATAATGGCAGCCGTACTTCTCTGCGATTGCCTTTGCCAGATTCGTCGTCACGATTGTTGTGACGAAGGCAGGCTTTTCGGGCATTGTATGTGTCAGCGTTCTCTCGCGGAGAATGTACTCGCCGATCAGCATGCCGGACATGTTTCCTGTAAAGGCAATGTATTCGCCGGTCTTCGCATCCTTGGCATAGATGCCGAGACGATCCGCATCCGGATCCGTTGCAAGAACAATATCTGCGTCCTTTTCCTTTGCAAGCTTCAGTGCCAGCGTAAATGCCTTCGGATCCTCCGGGTTCGGATACTCCAGGGTTGTGAAATCCGGATCGGGATCCTTCTGCTCCGGAACCACATAAACATGCTTGAAGCCAAGCTCTTCCAGAACCCTCGTCACCGGAACCAGTCCTGCTCCGTGGAACGGTGTATAAACAATGCGGATATCATCCGCCATCTCACGAATGACTTCCGGATGGATGATCTGCTTCTTGAGGGCTTCCATGTAGGCATCATCAATTTCTCTGCCAAAATAGACAAGAAGTCCCTTCTCCACTGCTTCCTTCTCCGGCATGGTCTTCACCTCGTCGTAGCTGGAAACCGCATTGACATCCGAGATGATGCCTGTGTCATGAGGCGGTGTTACCTGAGCGCCGTCCTCCCAGTATACCTTGTACCCATTGTATTCCGGCGGATTGTGGCTTGCCGTGATCTCTACACCGGCCTGGCATCCGAAATACCGAAGTGCAAAGGATTCCTCCGGAACCGGGCGAAGCGTATCGGAAAGATATGCCTTGATTCCGTTTGCCGCAAGGCAAAGTGCCGTCTCTTTTGCAAATTCCGGACTCATACGGCGGCTGTCATAGGAAATGGCAACGCCCTTCTTCGGATCTCCGTTCTTATTGATGTAATTGGCAAGACCCTGCGTTGCCTTGCGAACGGTATAGATGTTCATCCGGTTGGTACCTGCGCCGATCACACCGCGCAGTCCGCCAGTGCCAAAGGCAAGATCCTTGTAAAAGCGATCCTCTATTTCCTTCTCATCATTACGTACAGCAAGCAGTTCTTCCTTGGTCTTCTCATCAAAATAAGAATCGCTCAGCCAGTAATTCAGTTGCTCCGTTACTCGTTCCAGCATGGGTTTACTCCTCCTTAGGCTTGTGCCATTTTTCTGGATCAATCCTGAACCTTCAGACTGTAATCGCTTCGATCCAGTGTGAAGTTCGGATTATAATAAGGATCCCCTTTTTCCAGGACCTCTTTCCATTTGGTGCGGAAATGCTCCGACTCCCTGTCGTACCTCTTTGCATTGTCAGAGGAAGCATCTGTCACATCCGAGCCTCGTGAAGCCGATTCATAGTGATACAGCTCCGCAAACGGCGTGAACACATTCAGGTAGCTCTTCTCTCTGCACTTCAAGCAGAAATCCACGTCATTCAGAGACACCTCAAAGGTCTCGTCCAGACCTCCCACCTCCTCATAGATGCTCTTCTTTACCATCAGGCACGCCCCGGTTACCGCCGAAACATCCTGTGCGTAGCACAAACGTCCCATGTAGCCGAGATTCTCTCTGCGCTGCCGGTAATGGGTATGTCCTGCTGTGCGGTGGGCTCCAAGGCCAAGAACAATTCCTGCATGCTGAATCGTCTTGTCCGGATAATAAAGCTTGGCACCAACGCAGGCAACATCCGGCCGCTGTGCGTACATCAGAAGTTCCTCCATCCAGTTGATGGAAATCACCTCTGTGTCATTGTTCAGCAGAAGAACATACTCTCCCTTTGCTTCACGCACACCGAAGTTATTCAGTCGGGAATAGTTGAATTTCTCGCCGTCCGCATAATGGTATTCTACTACACGAACCCTGTCTTTGTACGGCCCGGATGTAACTTCACGATAATAGCGCTTTGTTGCTTCCTCCGTGCTTCCGTTCTCCACAATGATAATTTCATAATTCTCATACGTGGACTTCTCAAAGATGGAATTCAGGCAGCGCTTCAAATCCTCACTGTGATCCTTGTTCGCGATCACCACGGAAATCATCGGCTCACCCGCAATTTCATACGTAATCTTGAAAATTGTCTCGAACGCACGGGTGCTTGTGATCTTGAAATTCCGGTATCCGTGCCGGCGCAGATGATCCGCCACAGCGCCCTTTGCCGCATCGATCGCATAGGTCTTTGCCCCGATGTTGTCCGCCGTGGAGCCGGCATGGCTTCTCCAGTAATAAAGGAGCTTCGGAACATGCACAATATTCTGTGCCTTATCCGTCAGCCGCAGAATCATGTCGTGATCCTGAGAGCCGTCAAATTCCGAGCGGTACAGTTCCTCTCCCTCCAGGAGCTTCCGATCGAAGCAGGAAAGGTGACAGATGTAGTTGTTCGCACGCAGATTGTCGATGGCATAATCGGGCTTGAAATGAATGGTCACAAAGTGATTCAGATCATTCTCCCGAAAGGTCGTCTCGTCGCAGTACAGATAATCTGCATTCTGCTCATTGATCGTCTTGACATACCAGTATAACACTGACGGATGAAGGTAGTCGTCGTGATCAAACGGCGCGATGTACTCCCCCTCCGCCAGTGCAAGGCAGGCGTTTGTATTCTCCGAAATTCCTCCGTTTTTCTCAAGCTTCCGGTAACAGATTCTCCGGGAAAGCTCTTCGCTCCGACTGCGGTATTCCTGTACGATTTCCCCTACATACGCATGCTCTGTATCCGACCCGTCCGCAAGGCACAGCTGCCAGTTTCCATAGGTCTGATTCAGCACCGAATCCATCATGTCCTTCAGATATTCCTTCGGGGTGTTGTAGAGCGGAACCAGGATGCTGAACAGAATCTGTCTGGAAAAGCCGGCCGCCTCCTGTGTCTGACGGCTTCGCTCCTCTGCGTTCGGAAAGCTTGCGGTTCCGTAGCCCTTCTCCGCCTGCTTCTCACGAATCTTATAACGGATCTTTTTCACAACTCCCTTCGCATCGCCCTGATTGCGAATCCGATCTGCCTGACGCTGCACAAAATGATAGGCGTCTCTTGCAGGCTTTGAAGCCTTCCAGATCTTGTTGTTCTTAATGCGGTCCAGCTTGAACTGCAGATCATCCACCTGGTCCTCCAGCTGGGCAACGCGGTCCGCAAGAAAAGCCGCTTTGGCCTTTTCCTTTTCGTACTGCTCCTGATAATTGGTCTTCCCGTTCGTATTCTCTTCCATGTGTACTTGTTTTCCCTTAAGCTTCCTGTTCCGGAATTGTTAAATAAACATCGGACCAGAAGACAATTCTCTGTCTGGATGTATTGTCCTTTGCAAGCATGCCGATCTGATACCTGCCGGGCTTCAGCGCGTCCTTGCGGAAGGCGGTCATAAAGCCGGTCAGCGCATCATTTTTCTGATCCGTCAGATGCTCCGCAATGTCCGGACGGTAAACCCGTTCCGTTGCAATCTGCCAGACAGAAGAGGGGTCCTCCTCTTTTCGGAACAGAAGTGTCCGGTCATACACGGCATTGTCCGCATCAATGACAAACGCATAGCCCTTGATGTAGTAGCCGTCCTCCTCTTTGCTCTTTGCATCCTTTCGTCCCATGGGACCGCAAAGCCACACGGAAAGAGAGCCCGCATATTCCACGCCGAGCCGGAGAACCGGATCCTCCCATGCTTCCTTGAGTCTTCCCTTCCGAAGCTCCACATCCATGTAATGAGGATTCTGGAGAAGCGCATCCTCCGTCGCAATCTTAAACTCGGTCACTGCCGGATCCTGCTCCAGATACGGATGGTAGTACGGATCTCTCCGGAACAGATCCGGATGGCGGTTCAAAAGTCTTTCCTGCTCACCGGAGAGACGAAGTGCCTTCACCTTGTCTTCCCGATCATCTCCGCGGGAAAGAGACTCATGGTGATACAGATACATATTGTTGCGGACAACGTTGTAATAGCCCTTTTCAAACACCTTCAGGCACAGATCTATGTCGTTAAAGGCTACGGCAAAATTCTCCGCATCAAAGCCGCCCACTTCCCAGAACAGCTCGTTCCGGATCATCAGGCACGCGCCGGTCACGGCAATGACATTGCGGACCCCCTTGTTGAAGCCAAAATAATGCTCCTCCCGGTTGCTGCAATACTGCAGCTTGTGGATCGGTCCGACCTTTACGTTCACAACTCCGGCATGCTGAATGATCTCCGAATTCGGATACAGGAGCTTCATGCCAACACAGCCTACATACGGGAGCTTCGCCTTCTCCGACAGATAGGACAGCCAGTTCGGCCGTGCAATTTCAATATCATCGTTCAGAAAAAGGAGGAGCTCTCCGTTTGCCTCCGATGCACCCAGATTGCACATGGCAGAGAAATTAAACTCCATCGGCTGATAAAGAAGCCTTGCACTCCCGGTTTCGTTGTGTTCCTCGAGAAGCTTTTCTACCTTCTCCTTATTCTCCGGCGAGCTTCCGTTATCTACCACAATGATCTCATAAGGAGAATTGTCCGCATATTTCTCAATGGAGTGAATGCATCTTCCCAGAATTTCCGGATTGTCCTTGCTGGGAATAATGATGCTGATCAGTCTCTTTTCTGCGGATTCGCTGGAATACCGTCCCGTCAGAGAATCCTTGATCAGATTGCTGTCCCAGGGTTTTCCCTTCCGGTAGGAATGGAACAGAATCTCCGGAATGTGCCCGATCGGGAAACGATTGTTCTTTCTTCTTGTAAAACCGCCGTCTGCCTGTGCGATCTTCAGGCAGAGCTTGTCATAAATCCAGGAACGCATGCTGTCATCCAGATCGTTCTGTCTGGCATTGGCTTCTTCCCTGGAATCCTCTTTTGTCTTGGCCTTTGACTCATAATCCGTAGCCTTGCGGTCGCCGGGATTGATCAGAAACAGCTCAGAGGAGCGGATGGCAAACACCTTTCCGAAATAAAAGGTAGACAGGAAGGTGTCCGGTGCCCAGTCCGATTTCAGCCATGCATCCTTCAGCTGAGAGTTCTCCGACAGACGATCTTCATCTCCGTACACCAGATTGATGTCCGGATTTGCCGCAAAATAATCACAGATCATTTTCTCCGCATAATCCGTCAGCGTTCCCTCATCATCACAGCAGATGATGATATCCGGGAATTTTACACCGGATAAAAGATAGTTGCGAAGATGCGAATAGCGGATCACCTCTCTCGTCAGCTTCTCGCCCTCGGAGTGATCCGTCTCATTCATGCGCCTGTCCAGCTCCATTTTGTGAAGGCGGTACCAGTTGGTGTAGCTGTCCACCTTATCCAGAAGCTCTTTTTCATATCGCTCATCCTGTATCTGAACAAGGTGATGTTTGATCTGTTCTCTCAGCATCTGTTCCTGCTCCTTATTTTCGATCTTCCATGGCCTGCGCCATTGTGGAGGGAAGTCCCGCCATCTGAAGTGTCAGCTCCAGATCAAAATCCTCGCCCTCCGGAATTCCTGTTTTTCTCCGAAGTTTTTTAAGATCCCACTCCATCGAAGGGTCCATGGTTGTATAGACAATGCTGCCGTTGGTATAGTGCCGGCCGTTGACGCGCACCAGACGTCTGACGACCTTCTGCTCTGCCTCATTGATTCTCGCATTGCGAATCAGCACCACACACGGACAGATTGCCGGGTCCACCCGGAGTCTTTGCGCCTCCTCCGGGACCGTAACCGTAAAGGTAACCAATCCTTCTTCCTGATACTGCTCGCCGATCCAGTACGATTCCTCTTCTGAAAAGCCTCTTCCGGTATCATAATATACCTGAATGGAATTCAGCTCCTGTTTTTCCTCATGCTCCTGCTTCAGGAGCTCCTTTGCAGCATCCTTTTCTTCTTCCGTCTGAAGCTGCGCCGGCTTGATGACCTGCGTTCCCATCTGTGCACGGAACTCTCCGAGGGAAACCACGCCGCCGGTTACATGCTTCTGGAAATCCTGTTCCTCTCTCGCAAGACGCTGTGCATCCTTCTCCGGAATCCCGACTGCCTTCAGAAGCCGTTCGTTTCCGATCAGCTCTTCGCAGCGCTCACTGCGTTTGCCATCCTCCAGATAATAAACAAGAAGTGAACGGAACAACAGCTCCTCCACAGGAATGCTTCTGGGTACAGCCCATTCGTAGTCGATGGCCGTCCACAGGTCTCCCTGAATCAGAAGATTTGAGAACGTCATATCATAGTCGGAAATCTGCTGCAGACTCCCCTGCCCGACCCGGATTCTGTATTCATTCAGAAGCGAAAGAAAACGTTCGCCGTCCCCTGCCTGAAGGCTTTCATCCAGAAGGCTCTCCAGCGATCGTCCTCCGACGTAAGGGAATTCCACCCCGCCGTCCTTTGTCAGAGCGCAGGGGGCAATATTCAGGGTTCGCGGCTTTGCTGCAGCAGCCGTTTCCTCAGCCTCCCCGCTCTTCTCCGAGGGCTTTCCCCCCATTTCCGGGAGCTTCGGATGGCCCTCACCCGCGCTGCTCACCGCATACCTTGCGGAAAGCGCCATGGCACTTTCTGCCATCCGGAGGACATGCTCGCCTGCCGCCTTTGTCTGCGGGTACTTACGAACCTTTCCGTTGACAAGATCCATCTCCGTACGAATCCGGTATTCCGGTGCGCGGTCATTGGAGAATTTACAATAATCCACCGCAAGTGCAGGTCCCACAACCACCTCGAACGAATTGGCAAACAGCGGATAAAGGCCATCCTGCGTAATCCCCTGATAGGCCTTCTTCTCGTCAAAAAGAAGCAGTCTGTCACGATCGAAGTTGCGAATGTTCTCGTTCAGCTCGCCTGCCTCGGGAAGTCTCCGGTCGGAGAACAGCACCGAGGTGAATTTGTAATCCGGATAGGGATAATAGAATGCGTACTCATTGACTCCGTTCTCCAGAAGGAGCCGCTCCAGAGCCGGTCTGGTAAAGGTTTTCGCCGGCTCCTCCTTTGCGGAATAGGATTCGATTCCGCCAAAATAACGTCCGGAATGATCTTCGGCACAGCCCGCCCAGTATTTCAGGCCGATCCGGTTTTCAATGGCAATGACGACCCGTCCTCCCGGCTTCACGTGTGAAAGAATGGTCCGGAGCTCCTGTCCGAACGGATCGGAGGAATGCAGATAGCTCCCCGCATATTCCAGAACGCCGATCAGGAAGACATAGTCATAGTCCCTGTCCAGCTCCGGTTCAATGTCTTCAAAGTTTCCGACATGAATGGTCAGATTGCTGCAGTTCCGATGACGGTACGCGTTGATCAACGATCTCTTTCTGGAAAGGTCCACGCTGTCGACACTCCCGCAGCGCTCTGTCAGAACACCGGTAATGGCTCCCGGCCCCGCTCCGATCTCCAGAACCTTCTCGCTTCCGTCAAACGGAATCCATCCCACAATGTTGCCGCGAATGGAGGAAAGATGGTACAGCGTCGGCCAGTCCTTCGAATCCCGGATGATGGCGTCGAATTCTTCCTCCGGATAATTCTTTGCAATTTCCAGAATCCGATCCTCCACCTCGCCGTCACAGTACAGATCCTCACCGGAATATCTGGACAGATCCAGGATTACGCTGCCGATTTGTTCTTTTTTTGTCTCATCTGCCATAATTTCC
This sequence comes from Firmicutes bacterium CAG:791, assembly GCA_000431495.1. Taxonomy (GTDB): domain Bacteria; phylum Bacillota; class Clostridia; order Lachnospirales; family Lachnospiraceae; genus CAG-791. The sequence goes on from HF986524.1 coordinate 22,620, forward strand.
ACCCCATGCCGTCCGGCAGCCTTCTTCGTCAGTTTCTATTTCTGACGGATGCTCCCGTCTGTCACCTGAATGCTGGAATTCATATCATAATAGCCAACTGTATTCTTGTCCGAGACCACCGTCATGTTCATCACGTCATACAGCCGGTGGTATACCGTAAAGTTTTCTTCCTCGTATCCGGTCACTCCGAGAGAAAGGAGATATTCTCCGCCCTGCAGATCGACCTTCTGGCGGAAGGAGACGGTTTTCACCTCGCCCTTCCCGACCGGATCCAGAAAAGCCTTCTCGAACATGGTATTCGTACCGGTGATTTCCACTCCGTATTTGTTCTTAATCGTGAAAGCAAAAATCGGAGCCTTGACATCCTCCAGGAACTCGACGCTCATCCGGAACGTACACTCGCTCCCCTTCGCGATGGTGGAATTCACCTTCCCTGAAGAATCCAGAATGTCATAGGAAATGATCTTCGCCTTTCCGGAGCCGTATTCCAGCTTATCCGGATTTTCCGCCACGCCGTTTCCGGAATTCCCTGCTCCGTCCTCCGTTTCTCCGTCCGCCTTCTGATTTCCGCCGTCCGGATCGTACTGCCCGACCAGCACCTGCTTGTAGATGTCAATCATCTCCTTCGGACTGCCTTCTCCGAGCTTTACGCCCTGATTCAGCAGGATCACGCGGTCGCAGTATTTGCTGATGCTGGACATGTCATGTGAAACAAACAGAACCGTCTTCCCGGCCTTCTTGAATTCATCAAATTTATGAAAGCACTTCGCCTGGAAAAATACATCTCCGACAGCAAGGGCCTCATCCACAATCAGAATTTCCGGATCAATGTTGATGGCGACCGCAAACGCAAGACGCATGAACATTCCGCTGGAATACATCTTGACCGGCTGATATACATACTCGCCGATATCCGCAAAGGCCAGAATGTCATCGAGCTTGGCTTTGATCTCATCCTCTGTAAAGCCGATCATCGTGCCGTTCAGATAGATATTCTCAATGCCGTTGTACTCCATGTTGAAACCGGCTCCCAGCTCCAGGAGCGCTGAGATTCTTCCATTGACCGCAACCTCTCCGGAGGTCGGGGTAAGAACACCGGTGATGATCTTTAAAATCGTGGACTTTCCGGAGCCGTTGGTGCCGATGATGCCTACCGTCTCCCCCTTGCGAATCGTCATGCTGACATCATTCAGCGCAAGGTGCTCGGTGTAATGCGCTCTTTTTCCAAAGCCCAGGGCATCAGCCACCCGGTCGCGATTGTGATTATATAGTTTGTACTGCTTGGTCAGGTGCGAGACCTGAATTGCTGTATCCTGCATAGTTTCCTCATTCAGGCTGCATTCTGCTCACAGCAGCCCGGCCTTTTCTACATGACATCTGCAAACATCGGCTTCAGCTTCTTGAAAATCAGCGCCGACACAACGAACAAAAGAGCAGTGACAATCCAGAAATAGGTTGAGGAATAGAAATGCTCCCAGAACCACTGCTGCTCATACACAGCACTTCGGTAGCCTTCCACGATATAGGTCATCGGATTCAGCTTGATGAAGGGCTTGTACTTCTCACGAAGTGTATTGATGTTCCACAGAATTGGTGTCGCCCACATCCCGACCTGCATAATAATGGAGACGAGATTCTGCAGATCGCGGAAGAACAGCACGATGGCACAGGTGGCATAGGACAGCCCGAGAATAAAGACATATTCGCAGAACGTATAATAAAACAGCTGCAGGGTATATACCGTCGGCGTATACCCGTAAAAGGCGGCGATCAGGACAAGGACCACGGAGAACCCGATGTGCACAAACATAGCCGCCGTCACCTTGATGATCGGCAGAATGCTGACCTTGAAGACCACCTTCTTGACCAGATAGTTGTACTCCATCAAAGAGGTCATTCCGCCCATCACTGCGTCCGAGAAGAAGAACCACGGAACCAGTCCTGCTGTCAGGAACAGGACATACGGAACCTCACCGCCTGTATAGGTCACCTGCGGTCCGGAACCGAAAATGCGGTCAAAGACCACCCAGTACATGGCCACCGTCACAATCGGCGGAACCATCGCCCAGATGGTTCCCAGATAGGAGCCGGCATAGCGTTTTTTGAAATCATTTCTGGAAAGTCTCCAGATGAGTCTCCGGTTCTGATACAGCTCTACAGGGAGTGCCATGACCCTGTCCTGAAACAAGGTAAACAGAAAAACACCGGCGCCCAGCAAAAGGCAGCCGGAGATTTTCTTTAATCTCGCCGTATCCGGATCTTCCAGTACATTATTATGAAGCAGCAGTGCCGCTGCCAGAATGATTGCCACCGTCCAGACGGTGCCAAGAACGACCTGCTTCTTTCTGCGGTTCTGATCCATGAATTCTATTTACTCTCCTGTGCTTCCGTTCGTTCTTCCTTCATATGCCTTCCGGTAAGCATCCAGTCCGCCCCACTTCTGATCCTTCTCAGAGAGCGTCAGTGCGGTTCCGTCCTTCATTGCATAGCCTTCTGCAGAAGCTGTTCCTGCATAGTCTCCCGTAAGTTCCGGCCATTCCACGCCGATTGCAGGATCATTCCAGGCAATGCCCCCTTCATCGTTCGGATGCCAGAAATCGTCTACCTTATAGCAGAATTCCGCTTCATCGGAAAGTACAAGAAAGCCATGTGCGAAATTCTTCGGAATAAAGAACTGCTTCTTATTCTCTGCAGTAAGCAGCACGCCGAACCATTTTCCGAAGGTCTCAGAGCCCGGACGCAGATCCACCGCAACATCAAATACTGCTCCGTTTACAACACGCACCAGCTTCGACTGCGCATACTGAATCTGAAAATGAAGGCCGCGGAGCACGCCCTTTTTCGAAGAGGACTGATTGTCCTGAACAAAAGTCACATCAATTCCTGCTGCCGCAAAATCCCTCTGCTGGTAGGTCTCCATGAAATATCCGCGGTCATCCCCATGAACGGTAGGCGTGATCACCTTCAGTCCCTGGATCCCGCCGCAATTATCTTCTACCTGAATCTGTCCCATTTCTTCCTTTCATGCCGCTGCATATCTGCAGCTTCTCTTATCCGAGTCCGTTTGCAATTTCCACCAGATACTGCCCGTAATTGGTCTTCATCAGGGGCTCTGCCAGTTTCAGCAGCTGCTCACGATCAATGAAGCCCTTCTTATAGGCAATCTCCTCGATGCAGGAAACATACAGTCCCTGTCTCTTCTGGAAGGTCGCCACAAAGTTTGCAGCATCCAGAAGCGAGTCATGGCTTCCCGTGTCAAGCCAGGCAAATCCGCGTCCAAGCTGCTCTACATACAGCTTTCCTCTGCGGAGATATTCGTTGTTGATGCTCGTGATCTCGATCTCTCCTCTTGCGGAGGGCTTGACATTCTTCGCAATTTCCACAACATCGTTGTCATAGAAATACAAACCCGGAACCGCATAATTTGACTTCGGATGCTCCGGCTTTTCTTCGATCGAAACCGCTTTCCCGTCCTGATCAAATTCCACTACACCGTAAGCCGTCGGATCCTTGACATAGTATCCGAAAATCGTTGCACCTTCCCTGCGCTCCGCCGCATTGCGAAGAACTCTGGAAAAGCTCTGCCCGTAGAAAATATTGTCTCCGAGAACCAGTGCGCAGGCATCCGTTCCGATGAAATCCGCACCGATGATAAATGCCTCTGCCAGCCCGTTCGGGTGCTCCTGCACGGCATAGGAAAAGCTCATGCCAAGCTGTGATCCGTCTCCGAGAAGATCCTCGAATACCGGAAGATCTCTCGGCGTGGAAATGATCAGGACCTCCCGGATCCCCGCCAGCATCAGCGTGGAAAGCGGGTAATAAATCATCGGCTTGTCATAGACCGGCATGATCTGCTTCGAAATTGCCTTGGTCAGAGGGTACAGTCTTGTGCCGGAGCCTCCGGCAAGAATAATTCCCTTCATTTCAGCACCTTCTTATCTCCGTACATGGTCTCATAGTACTGCTGGTAATTGCCGCTGGTGATGTGCTCCATCCAGTCCATATGTTCAAAATACCACGTGATGGTCTTGCGGATGCCTTCCTTGAACATCGTCTCCGGCTGCCAGCCAAGATCCTTATGAATCTTGTCGGGAGCGATCGCATAGCGGCGGTCATGGCCCTTTCGGTCTTCCACGTATTCAATCAGATCCTCGCTGACATTCTGCTTTCTCGGATCGGAATCGTCCAGCTCCTCGCGAAGCACCTCGAGGATTGTCTTCACAATCTCAATGTTCTGCTTCTCATTGTGTCCGCCGATATTGTAGGTTTCGAAAAGCTTCCCCTTTTCCTGCACCAGGTCAATGGCCTTGCAGTGATCCTCAACATACAGCCAGTCACGGACGTTCCTGCCGTCTCCGTAGACCGGAAGACGTTTTCCGGAAAGTGCATTGTTGATCATGAGGGGAATCAGCTTCTCCGGGAACTGGTAAGGGCCATAGTTGTTCGAACAGTTCGTGATGTTCGCCGGGAAGTGATAGGTATCCATATAAGCCTTCACCAGAAGATCCGAGGAGGCCTTGGATGCACTGTACGGGCTGTGCGGTGCATACGGAGTCGTCTCATAGAAGTATGCATCCGGATCCTCCGGAAGAGAGCCATACACCTCATCCGTGGAAACGTGCAGGAACTTCTTGCCTTCCTTATAATTGCCAAGGGGATCCTCTCCCTCCGGAAGCTCCCATGCTTCCTTTGCACAGTTCAGCATGTTCGCTGTTCCCATAACATTGGTCTGAACAAACAGCTCCGGCTCACGGATCGAACGGTCCACATGAGACTCCGCTGCAAAATGAATGACGCGATCGATGTCATTCTCGCGGAAAATCGTGCGAATCGCCTCCTTGTCGCAGATGTCTGCCTTTACAAATGTATAGTTGGGCAGGTTCTCAATGTCCTTCAGGTTCTCAAGATTTCCCGCATAGGTCAGCTTGTCCACGTTGATGATACGGATCGTATCCCCGTATTTCTTCAGCATGTAATGGACAAAATTGGAACCGATAAAGCCGGCACCGCCGGTTACAAGAAATGTTTTCATGACTATATGTTCTCCCTCTGATCAATCAAAATTACAGAATCATACAAAATAGAGTATACCATAAATGAGCGGACTGCGTTTCTAATATGCGCGATTCATCTGCTCTTCCGGTCATGCCTGTGTCTCATGCCTCATTTCATTTTGGATAATTGGTAAAAGTATACCGTATGCACGTGGATTTTTACAGCAAGGTGGGTTAAAATAGCACCGTTTCCTGACACTCTGAAACAAGAAGGGATGACATTTTTATGCCGAATCAGAACCGAAACGGACTGCAGGATCTGGACATTCTGGATCTGGATGACCTGCTCAGTGAAGAGGATACAAGCGCTGCAGATAAGCCACAGGCGGAAAAGAAAAAAGCTGCGGATAAGCCGCAGGCGGAAAAGAAAAAGGCTGCGGACAGGCCGCAGGCAAAGAAGAAAAAGGCTGCGGACAGG
>HF986525.1 GCA_000431495.1 Firmicutes bacterium CAG:791
CCAGAGTGTTCTGATTTCCGGATCACTCATGTTGGCCGCCATAGCCTTGCCGACGCCGGAGCGGTAAAACGGCATCCGGCTCCCGATGTGTGAGGTCATGCGAATGCTGTGATCGTAGGGATCTACCTTATCAATATAGATTACTTCGCTTCCGTCCCGTTCCACAAAATGAACCGTCTCCTTCACCCTGGCTGCCAGATGCTTCAGATGAGGCCGGGCCATCTGTGCCACATCCACCTGCTCCATCAGTCGGTCAGCAAGATCCACCAGCTTGAAGGTTGCCTCATACCGGCCGCTCTCAGGATCCTGCCGCACATAATCCATGCACTGAAGTGATGCAAGAATCCGGTGGGTTGTGCTCTTATTTAAATGCAAAGCCTGCGTCAGCTCGGTCAGAGAGCTCTGCCCGTTCCGCACAAGATATTCCAGCGCACCAAATAAGCGTTCCGCCACCTGAATCGGGTTCTGATTCGAATTCTGGCTCAGGGCGGCATCCTGCCCCGATGCAGCATTCCCGGAAGTCATTTCCGGATTACCGGGTTCTGTTCTTTTCATCTCTTCCATATTGGCTTCTCCATGATATGTGTTTCATAATATGGAACATAATACCATTTCCTCTTTTCCTTAGCAAGCTTTAGATCTGAATTTATACCGCTCCCGCCAAGCCCGGATCCATTAATGAGTTTTTATGGAATTTTCAATGCATTTTTCCAATCATTTTCTTCCTCTCCCGTCTTGACTTCCTTATCTGCGTCTCTATAATAAGGATCAGGAAATATCATATCGTGGAACAAAGTTCCATATTGTGAAACCTATGAGTTTCTCAATTGGAACCTATGAAAACAAAAAAAGCAGCACCAAACACCACCTGACTTGAAAGGAGAATGTCATGGAACTGAATCTGAAAGATCGCAAGGACTGCAAGTATGATGCCGTATCCCTCGGCGAGGTTATGCTTCGACTGGATCCCGGTGAAGGCCGCATCCGCACTGCTCGCAGCTTCCGTGCATGGGAAGGCGGCGGAGAATACAACGTTATCCGCGGCCTGCACAAGTGCTTCGGCATGAACACTGCCGTTATCACTGCTTTTGCAGACAACGAGGTTGGCCGTCTGATGAAGGATTTCATCGAGCAGGGCGGTGTGGATACTTCCCTGATTTACTGGAAGAAGACCGATGGAATCGGCCGCATCTGCCGCAATGGTCTGAACTTCACAGAGCGCGGCTTTGGCGTACGCGGCGCAGTCGGCTGCTCCGACCGTGCGAACACCGCAATCTCCCAGGCTACTCCTGAGGATCTGAACTTCGAGCACATCTTCGGTGAGCTTGGTGCACGCTGGCTCCACACCGGCGGAATTTACGCTGCTCTCTCCGAACAGAGCTGCGAGACCGTCATCGAGGCCATCAAGACCGCGAAGAAGTACGGCACTCTCGTTTCCTATGACCTGAACTATCGTCCTTCCATGTGGTCCGCAATCGGCGGCCTTGAGAAGTGCCAGGAGGTCAATAAGGAAATCGCGAAGTACGTTGACGTCATGATCGGAAACGAAGAAGACTTCACTGCCTGCCTCGGCCTGCAGATCGAGGGACAGGATGCCGGCCTGAAGAAGCTCAACATCGACGGCTATAAGAAGATGATCGATCATGCTGCGGAGGTTTATCCGAACTTCAAGGCAATCGCAACCACCCTTCGTACCGTAAAGACCGCTACCGTCAATGACTGGAAGGCAATCTGCTGGGCAGACGGCGAGATCTATCAGTCCAAGGAGTACAACGGACTTGAGATCATGGACCGCGTCGGCGGCGGCGATTCCTTCGCATCCGGCCTTGTTTACGGTCTGATGACCACTCAGGATCCGGAGAAGGCTGTCAACTACGGTGCAGCTCACGGCGCACTGGCTATGACTACCCCCGGCGACACCTCCATGGCTTCCATCGATGAGGTAGAAGGCCTGATGGGCGGCGCAGGCGCACGCGTAAAGCGCTGATCACTTCACAGGAAACAGCAAATACAGAATTCACCACAAAACCTATAGTAGGAGGATTTTTACCATGGCAAATTCAGCTAAGGCAGAAGCCGTATTTAAGAAATTTGAAGAGATCGGAATCATTCCGGTTGTTGTTCTGAACGATGTAAAGGATGCAGAGCCTCTTGGAAAATGCCTCGTAGAGGGCGGACTTCCGGCAGCAGAGGTTACCTTCCGCACCGACGCCGCAGAGGAGTCGATCCGCATCATGGCAGAGAAGTATCCTGATCTTCTTGTCGGAGCAGGAACCGTCCTGACCATTGATCAGGTTGACCGTGCTGCAGCAGCCGGCGCGAAGTTCATCGTTTCTCCCGGATTCGATCCTGCTATCGTGAAGTACTGCCTTGAGAAGGACATCCCTGTCTGCCCCGGCACACAGTCTCCTTCCGAGATGATCGCTGCCATGAACCTTGGCCTCGATCATGTGAAATTCTTCCCGGCAGAGCTCTCCGGCGGCCTGAAGATGATCAAGGCAATCACCGCTGCGCTTACCTCTCTGAAGGTTATGCCTACCGGCGGCATCAGCGCTTCCAACGTCACCGAGTATCTGCAGAACAGCAAGATCTTCTGCGCAGGCGGTTCCTGGATGGTAAAGGGCGACATGATCAAGGCCGGCCAGTGGGATGAGATCACCGCTAAGGTTCGCGAAGCTGCTGAGATCGTAAAGTCCGTCCGCGGATAAAACACAGATAAACCACAGACTGGCTCACCGGTCCGTTTTGAAAATCGATTTCTGTTTTCACTTTATTTCAGCTAAGGGCGTTGTCTCCGGAAGGAGGCAGCGCCCTGATTTCATTTCACAATCCATCTGCTCCAACTCTTCCGATTTCATATTCTCCTGCATCTGCGTTTGAATTCCGCAACACTCATTCCGGCGCAGTCCGCAGCCATCTGCGGAGTCATGGTTCCTCTTGTCACAAGGTAAAACAGTGTTTTCAGCGCGCCCTTGCGCTCGCCTTCCTTCAGGCCGGCAAAATGCCCTTCCTGCAATCCTGCCGTTCTTCCCTTCTCCATGCCTTCCATCAGGCCTTCTCTCAGCCCTGCTTCCATTCCGTCCTTCTGGCCATCCTCCCATGCCTTCTGATACAGGCGCTGTTCTGCTCTTTCCTCATCATATTCTGTAATCAGCATACCAATTACCTCACTCCGGCGGTCTTTCAGATAGTCACGAACAGGACCTTCCTCCATTTCATCAATAGCATCGTTGACTGCCCGCACATCTCCTTTCCCCGGTCTCCCGCTGCGATACGCTTCCACCAAGAAGGAATAGTCACGAAGCGGCTTACATTCTTCCAAAATTCTTGCGCCGCTTCTGTAATCGACATTCAGGATATGCACCTGCGTCTCGAGGTCAGGCTCCGACTCCCAGCAGCACTTTGCAAACAGCTCGCTCAGCTTCAGAATCCGGTTCGCCGGCTCTCCATTCCGCCCGTGATGCAGCACCACAAGCCTTAGCGATGGAAGCTCCGCCTTCTCATTCATGATATTTTCCCTATCGCAGAAGCAAAGATACATCTCATACAACAGTGCTGCACACCAAAGAAGCTTCAGCGGCAGGTCCTGTTCCCCGGGCTCCGTCGTTTCATGCAGGTTCAGATTTTCAAAAAGGATCAGAAACTCCCTTTTCCTTTCTATGAAGATAAAATCCTCGACGATCCGGATTTCAATATCCTCCGGATTACAATCGTCCATATATTCCATTGCGCGGCACAGCTCCAGCGCAAGATCTTTCCGATCTTCCGACCCGAAAAGCACCTGAAACAGATGCATTCTGCGTTCTCTCTGATTCATCTTCTTCTGCATTTTCACGATTCTTCCCGAAACATGCCAACTACTGCTCCGATGATTACGGACATGCATACGTTTCGTTCGATGCGGCTAAGATTCGAGTAAAAGACTTGTCCGCAGACTTCCTGCGGCGTTTCTGAATGAAACAAGATATGCACTTGTCTGCATTATAACAGGCAAGTGTACATGTCGCCAGTTGCTATTTTTGATAAGGATTCTGGAGCTATTTTGTATATTTTGACGTTTTTGCGGGTATTTTTAAAGATTCCGGCGGCAAACAAGGGTTTTGAGTGGCAGCAAATGCCCGGAGATACCCGTCAGCCGGAAAAAAGCATCTGCATTGGAACCTCCCACTTTTTCTGCTATACTACAGACAGTTGCATAGTACAGTTCATTTCTGTGAATGCCGCACGGCGGAGCGCCGCGGTCACGTCTTGATCCTATCTGATTCACGTCGAACGAAGCTTATGCACACGATACCCTTTTAACCTGCAGGAGTTTCGACATCGGACCAGAAAGATCAGGAACAA
>HF986526.1:0-5908 GCA_000431495.1 Firmicutes bacterium CAG:791
TTCTTCCTGCGCCGGAAGCCCCGGTTCCTGCGTTGTAGCCGCTCTTTGACGTTCCGCCTGCCGAATAGCTTCCCGCCTGATGGGAAGCCGTCTTGCCCGCAGCGTTTCCGCCTGTCACGATGATGATCTTTTTCTTTTTCACAGGGGTTACAACCTTGCGGACCACCTTCTGTCCATCCGAAGAGCTGTCTGCTGCCTCACTGCTCTTGTCGTTTTTCTGCGATGGCTCCGCCTTTTTGCCAAAACGAGCCTCCACCAGCTTCATAGTATCCTCATCCACACTGCTGCCGGTCGTTTTGACCTCTACGCCCTTTTCCTTCAGGAAAGAAGCAAGCTCTTCTTTTTCCACGCCGTAGGTCTTCATAATCTCACTGATTTTCGTCTTCGCCATCGTTACCTCTTTCTTCCCGCTGCATCTCTGCCAGCATCGCTATCCTGTCTGCGAGTCCTGCGTCCGTCACCGCAACGCAGGAACGGATTCCCTGTCCCATCGATTTCCCAAGATCCGCCTTGGTTCCGTAGTATTGAACCGGCACCTGATAAAACCGGCATTTGTCTTCCAGACGCTTTCTGGTATTCCCCTCCGCGTCCTCTGCAATCAGTACCAGCCGGGCTTTTCTGCTGCGCACAGCATCTTCGGCAAGATAGCTTCCGCTTCTTGTCTTTCCCGCCTTTGTCGCAATTCCCAGCATCTGATATACCCTTGAAATCACTGCGGCGCCTCCTGTTCTGTCAGCTGCCGGCGGAGAGCTTCATATTCTTCCCTCCCAACCTCGCAGCGGAACGCGCGGCCAAGCGCCTTCTTCCGGAACGCTTTTTCCAGACAATCTGCATTCCGGCACAGATATGCGCCTCTTCCGTTCATGCGTCCACCGGGATCAGCCACAATGCTGCCCTCCGGCGTCCGCACAATCCGAACCATGGATTTCTTTTCCTTACATTCACCGCACCCGATACAGGTGCGCATCGGAACCTTTTTCGGCATCAATCCGTTATTCCTCCGGTGCAGCCTCTACGATCGGATTCCCGTTCTCGTCCACGGGATTCCCGTTCTCATCTACGTACTCGATTTCTTCCTCTTCGTCTCCACCATCCAGATAGTCCTCATAGCGGAAGCCAGGGGCATCCTTCGCCTGCGTCTCATCCTTAATATCAATCTTATATCCGGTCAGTCTTGCCGCAAGACGGGCGTTCTGTCCCTCACGTCCGATTGCAAGCGACAGCTGATAATCCGGAACAACAACCTTTGCACTCTTCTCCTCCGGATCTGCAAATACGGCAACGATCTTCGCAGGAGACAGCGCATTCTGAATCAGGTTGCCCGGGTTATCATCCCAGTTCACAATATCAATCTTCTCGCCATTCAGCTCATTGACAATATTGTTGACACGGGTACCGTTTAAGCCAACGCATGCGCCGACCGGATCCACATTCGGATTGCTGCTCCATACTGCAATCTTGGTGCGGCTTCCTGCCTCACGCGCAATGCTCTCGATGGTCACGGTGCCGTCACGAATCTCCGCAACCTCCTCTGCAAACAGGCCCTTTACGAGGTCCGGATGCGTACGGGAAAGAAGAATTCTTGCCGCTCCCTTTGTGGTTTTACGAACATCCACGATGTACACGCGGATACGGTCCCCCGTATGAAGCTTCTCCGAAGGAACCTGCTCCTTCTCGTTGAGCATGCCCTCTGCCTTCAGTGTGCCGTCCTGTGTTCCGAGGTTGATGGTCCAGTTGCGGCCGACCTGCCTCTGCACAACGCCGGTCACCACAGTCTTCACCTTATCAATAAAGTAGTTATAGACTGCATTGCGCTCTTCCTCACGGATTTTCTGAAGAATGACATTCTTCGCAATCTGAGTGGCAATGCGTCCAAAGGATTTGCTGTTAAAGTCAACCTTCACAACATCGCCGATCTCACCGATGATGTGCTGCTTCTTCGCCTCGTCCAGAGAGATCTGGTACTGATCATCCTCCACATCGTCCTGCGTGGGAACAATCGTCTTCTCAGCCCATACGTGGTATTCAAAGGTCTCCCGGTCCACTTCCACCTTCACGTTATCCGTTCTGCCGAAGTTGCTCTTGCAGGCGATCACGAGTGCGGATTCAATGGCATCAAAAAGAGTATCCGAGCTGATATTCTTTTCCTTCTCCAGCACTTCCATAGCGACTTTTAATTCTTCGTTCATTGCCTCTCCTTTTCACAGTTTCCAACTGTATCATTCATAGAAACGGGATCTTCCGTCTTCCGTCAGAAATCGATTCTCAATCGGATCTTCGCTACATTCTTCCGGTCCAGAACAAGGTCCTCCTGTTCCTTTCCTTTGCTGTCTTCTCTTCCGATTACAATGGTCTTATCATCGAAGCTCTTCAGAATTCCATCGAAGTTCTTGCTCTTGCCGCCGCTTTCTTCGTCATAGGGCTTGTAGGTATTTCCCTCCACTCCCTGTCCGATGCTGGCCGCAAAGTGCCGGTCTTTCGTAAGGGTTCTCCCGAGTCCCGGGCTCGACACCTCCAGCGTATACGCTTCCGGAATCGGGTCTGCTGCATCCAGAGCATCCGAAAGATCATGACTGACATCCACGCAGTCATCAATGGTGACGCCGCCGTCCTTGTCAATGTAGGCCCGCAGGTAATACTCCTGCCCCTCTTTCACATATTCCACATCGTAAATCCGTACGCCGTGCGCTTCGGCAATCGGCTCCAGAAGCTTTTCCACCAGCTCCTCTGTCTGCTTTCTCTTCGCCATCTTACCCTCTGCGGTATGTTCTGCCGCATTTGTTCATAAAAAAGAGTGGACGTCAAAGCCCACTCTCAATGTCAACCCTATTCAAACATACTAAAAATAGCATACAGCTTCCTGAATTGCAAGTCTTTTCCGGTTTTCCTTCTTCAAATTCGCTCTCAGCTTTCGGAGATCTGCTCCCTCGGTTTCTTTTCCGGCTTCGTCGAAAAGCCATGCTCTTCATCCAGGAAACGTTCCACAAGAAAGCGCGGGCGATGCTTCGTTTCCATATAGATCTTCCCGATGTACTCGCCAATGACGCCAAGCGACAGAAGAATCAGTCCGCCGATGGCCCAGACCGAAATATTCAGGAAGGTCCAGCCCGCCACCGTTGCTCCCATGGCATGACGAATCAGTGAATATACGAGAATCGCCAGGCTGAAAAGAAAGACAACCACACCAAGCGTCGTGATCATCCGGATTGGTTCAATGGAAAGCGATGTGATGCCATCCATGGCAAAGGATACCATCTTCTTCAGAGGATATTTACTCTCCCCCGCAAAGCGCTCTGCCCGCTCATAATAGACAACATCGCTCGGATATCCGACAAGAGGAACCATTCCGCGAAGGAACAGATTGACTTCGCCGAACTCCGCCAGTCCATCCAGTGCACGTTTGCTCATCAGGCGATAGTCCGCATGATTGTAAACAATCTTCGCGCCGAACCGGTCCATGATCTTATAGAAGCCTTCCGCTGTGGTTCTCTTAAACCAGGTGTCGGTCACCCGGGCGCTGCGCACGCCGTAGACGATATCACAGCCCTCATAGTACTTGTCAATCATGGCATCACAGGCTTCAATGTCGTCCTGAAGATCTGCATCCATGGAAATTGCCATGTCCGCATATTGCCTCACGGTCATCAGCCCCGCAAGAAGCGCATTCTGATGTCCGCGGTTTCTGGAAAGATTGATACCGGAAAACAGCGGGTCCTCTTCATGAAGTCTCTCGATGATGGACCAGGTTTGATCCCTGGAGCCATCGTTGACAAAGCAGACCCGGCTCTTCCGGCTGATTTTCCCCTCTTCCATCAGCTTCGTCATCTTGACCTTCAGTCTCTTCGAGGTTTCCGGCAGTACCTCTTCTTCGTTATAGCACGGAATTACGTAGTACAGAGTGTCAGCCATTTTCCGAATGGTCCTCCAGGCAGATTTTCCTGCTGATAAAATTGTAAACCATGACAACGCCGGTCGCGAAGCACTTGAACAGTGTTTCCGCAAGTCCGGTCCCCATCGTATTGTGAAGCCAGGTCCACTTCACATAAACCAGATCCATCCCGAGATACAGCACAATCTCATTGATGATCAGACCGATGACGCTCAGAATAAAGAAGATGACAAATTCTCTCTTCTTCGACATATCATCCCGGCGCTTGAAAACATATTTAAAGCTCAGGATGTAGTTCACCACCATGGAAATGATGAAGCTGAAAAACTGGGAAACAAGATAATACCAGCTGCAGTGCTGGTCAAAGCCTGTCGCCCGGAACACCACATTGAGAACCGTATATACGCCAAAATCAATAAAAAAGCAGATTACACCTACCACGCCGAACTTGGCGATCTGTGCCATTAATTTCTTCATAACTTCAAATCCTTACTCCGTTCTCCGGAATTTGTCAGCTTCCCGATCACCAGCTTCATTGCCTCGGTGCAGGCATGCTCCCGGATCTCGTTCCGGGTTCCTTCCAGCAGATACTTCCTGCCGACAGCCTTCCCGTCAATGCACACTCCAATGTATACCAGGCCCACCGGCTTCCCTTCCGAAGCCTCCGGTCCGGCGTTTCCCGTAATCGAAACCGCAACATCCGTTCCGGTCTCCCTGGCAGCTCCTGCCGCCATGAGCTTTGCGGTTTTCTTCGAAACGGCGCCGTTCTCCCGAAGAATTTTCCGCGGAACTCCCAGCATCTTATGCTTCTCTTCCGTTGCATAGGTCACAAAACCGCCCGCGTAAACCGAAGAAACTCCGGGGACTGATGTAATTTTCGCCGCCAGCATTCCGCCGGTGCAGGACTCTGCCGTAGCGATGGTCATATTCTTCTGCTCCAGAAGATGAACCAGCTGCTCCTGCAGTTCCGTTTCTTCTCTCTCCGCCATTTTTCACCGCAGCCTTTCCGCAGTCTTCAGTCAACGTCCTTCAGGACGTCTTTATTCTTTGCAATGTAATCCACCAGGGAAACGATTGTGAGAATCGTGGCAATCCACATGATGATATCCGTCAGAATCTGCAGAGCCGGAATGTTCGCGATCATCAGAATGACCATAATCATCTGGAAGGTTGTCTTGAACTTGCCCCAGTAGCTGGCCGCAATCACGGTTCCCTTCTCAGCTGCGATCAGACGGAAGCCCGAAATGGTGAACTCTCTTGCCACAATGATGCAGACCACCCATGCCGGAATCCGGTTCAATGCAATCAGACAGATCATTCCGGAGCAGACAAGGAGCTTGTCCGCCAGAGGATCCATAAACTTTCCGAAATTCGTCACCAGATTGTACTTGCGTGCAATCTTTCCATCCGCAAGATCCGTAAGACTTGCAGCCACGAAAATGATCAGCGCGATCCAGTCGCTTGCAGCTCCAAAGGGCTGTGCCAGCAGAACTGCAACAAAGAACGGAACCATAATCATTCGCAGCATTGTCAGTTTATTCGGCAGATTCATCGATAATCTCTCCTGTCAGATCATAATCCTGCGAGCCGGTGACGCGCACGCGCACAAAGGTGCCGCTCATCAGATCCCGCGCAGTTTCCACAAAAATATTGCTGTCCACGTCCGGCGCATCCATATAGGTTCTTCCGACGTAAACATAGCCGTTTCCAGTCAGCTCATCCGCAAGCCGTCCCTCAATCAGAACGTCCAGCTCTCTTCCCGTCTGGGCCTCCTCATTCCGGAAGGCAATCTCCTGCTGTGTCAGCATCAGCTCCTTCTGGCGGCGTTTCTTCGTGGAGGGATGTACCTGCTGATCAAATTTCGCAGCCGGCGTTCCCTCTTCTCTGGAGTAGGTATAAACGCCCAGACGGTCAAACCGCATATTCCGGACAAAATCAAGGAGCTCCCTGTGATCCTCTTCGGTCTCCCCGGGGAAACCGGTGATCAGCGTTGTGCGAAGGCAGATTCCGGGCACTCTT
>HF986526.1:5982-12049 GCA_000431495.1 Firmicutes bacterium CAG:791
CCGCCGGCCCATTTTCTTCAGGATCCGGTCAGATGCATGCTGAATCGGCATATCCAGATAAGGCACGATTTTCCCGCCCTCCGCGAGTACATCGATCAGCTCATCGGTGATTTCCTCCGGATAGCAGTACAGCACACGGATCCAGCGAATGCCATTCACAAGGCACAGCCTGCGCAGAAGCTCCGGCAGCATTTTCTTCCCGTAAAGATCCACGCCGTACAAAGTGGTCTCCTGTGCAACCAGAATCAGCTCTTTGGCTCCCTGAGCCGCAAGTCCTCTCGCATCCTCAAGAATCTGCTCCATCGGAACGCTGCGGTAATGTCCGCGGATCGACGGAATTGCGCAATAGGTGCAGCACTTGTTGCAGCCCTCTGCAATTTTCAGATAGCCGACAAAGCTTCCGAAAGTCAGAACCTGTCTTGCCGCAGACGGAACAAGATCCGGGTTCTCGATCACTGCCTTCTCCGGCTTCTCTCCTTCCGAAAGCTTCCGGAGGACCTCCCCGATGGAATCCTCTGCTGTCGTTCCAAGAACCGCATCCACCTCCGGGATCAGCTTCAGAATTTCGTCCTGATAGCGCTGGGCAAGGCAGCCGGTCACAATCAGATATTTCAGTCTCCCGGTTTTCTTCAGCTGCGCAACCGAAAGGATTTCGTCAATGCTCTCCTGCTTCGCAGAATCAATGAAAGCGCAGGTATTCACCACTGCTGCCTCCGCTGCGGCCTCATCTTCCGTAAACGAACAAATGCCGCCATCCTCAAGAATGCCGGCCATTTTTCGTGTATCTACTGTATTCTTATCGCATCCAAGCGATACAAAAAGTGTCTTCACAGATCAGTTCTCTTCGTCTTCCTCAGTTACATCCTGCTCCTCTGCTGCCTCGCCGAGAACATTGGCCTCACTCTCACGGAGAGCTTCCTCGGTCAGGCTGTTCTCCAGCGCTCTTGCTGCCGCGCGATCTGCCTCTTCATAGCTGAGAACCTCTTCCTCATCCTGCGGAAGAATCTTGAGCTGCTCCTGTTCAAGCTCCTCTACTGCGATGGAAAGCGGCTTCTTTCCTGCAACATCATCAATCATGGGCGCATCACCGTCCACAATCTGTCTGGCTCTCTTTGCGGTTGCCATAACGATGGAATAGCGGCTGTTGATTACGGGAGTTTCGCCCTCTTCCACGCCCTTGTTTACCACATTCATAAGGTCTACATAAGAAGGATGAATCATATAAGTGAATTCCTTTCCAGGCTGTCTTTGCAGCCAAAATCCATTCTGCACTTTTAATCAAAACATTAGTATAACATCACTTGTCATCTGTCGCCAGACCCTGACCGTTTTTTCAGCCTCTTCCGGACCGGGAAAGCTTTGTCAGCTCCTCTGTAAGCTCCGCAATCCTCTCTGCCTGCCTTCTCGGAGCATTCTTCGCCTCCTGAATGGTTCTGTGAACCAGCTCGACAGCCGCCTCCAGCTCATCATTGACGATCAGATAATCGTACCAGGCCATTTCTCCCGCTTCCTCGGATGCCCGCTGCATTCTTTCGCGAATAACCTCTTCGGTCTCCGTTCCGCGTCCCATCAGCCGGTGCCAAAGCTCCTCCGCAGAGGGCGGAGTCACGAACAAAAAGATGGCATCCGGACATTTTTCCTTGATCTGGCGTGCTCCCTGCACCTCGATCTCCAGAATAACATCCTTTCCCGCCGCGATCGCCTCCTCTACGTATTTCCTAGGTGTTCCGTAGCAGTGATCCACATACCCCGCATGCTCAAGAAGGCCATCCTCCTTCACCATCCGGTCAAACTGCTGCTGTGTCAGAAAATGATAATCCACTCCGTCCTTTTCCCCGGGTCTTGGACTTCGTGTGGTCACGGATACAGAAAGTGCGTACTCCGGATGCTTCTTCAGAAGCTCTCTCATAATCGTCCCCTTCCCTGCTCCGGAAAAACCGGAAATCACGGTCAGGCTTCCCTTTTGTCTCATAATCTCTCCTCCTGCATTCGCAAAATTCTGTCCCTGTCCGCAGGGCATTCTATTCCAGATTCTGAATCTGTTCACGAATCTTCTCAATCTCCGTCTTCAGGCCAATGGCAATGTCAGCCGATTCCGCATTGTCCGTCTTGGAGAGGATCGTATTTGCCTCACGATTCAGCTCCTGTGCAAGAAAATCAAGCTTTCGTCCCACACTCTCACCATTCTTGCGAAGCTCTGCGCGCACCGCGCGGATGTGACTTTCCAGCCGCACCATTTCCTCGTCCACACAGATCTTATCGGAATAGAGAGCCGCTTCCTGCAGAATTCTCGTCTCATCGATCTGAGTGTCCTGAAGAATTTCCTTCATTCTCGCATAAAGACCGGCCCGGTATTTCTCCAGAATGACCGGCGCATTTGCGCGGATCTTCTCCACGCCCTCCTGAAGACCGTCCAGCTTCCGGAGAAGATCTTCCGTAATAAAAGCGCCCTCTCTGGCTCTTGCTTCCGAAAACTGCTCCGCTGCCTTCTGTACACTGGCAAGAAGCGGCAGCGGAAGCTCCTCATTTACTTCATCTGCTGTTTCCAGAACAAGGACCTCCGGATACTGTGAAAGCTGCTCTGCCGACAGATTCACCGGAAGGCCGTAATCCTCCGAAATGGAACGAATGTTCTGCAGATACTCTCCTGCCAGAGTCCGGTTATAACGTACCTTTGTTCCCTGATCCTCCAGATTCTCACAGCTGATATACACATCCACCTTACCGCGATGGATGGTTTTCTTCAGCTCCTCACGAATCTTCGCCTCGAAGGGATTCAGCTGTCTGGGCAGCCGGATGTTCAGATCCAGATAACGATTGTTGACGGATTTGATTTCCGTCGTAAACTTTCTTCCCTCTGCGGACACCTCAGCGCGCCCGTATCCTGTCATGCTGTTTGCCATATATCCCCCTGTATCAAATCTGCACCCCCGCAACAGGCATTTTCCATCGCGGTTTGTCTAAATTATATTCACAGCCTCCAATTACAGCAAGGGCAAGATGACCGGACATGTTATAATAGATGCTGCTGCGCTGCGCAGCATGATTATGAGTTGATTTTACGGATCCTGTTTTGATTTTACCGATCCCGGATAGAAAGGTTTTCCCATGGCTTTTGATGGATTTACCACACGGGCTCTGCAAAAGGAGCTCTCTGAAAAACTTACCGGTGCGCGAATCTACCGCATCGTTCAGTCGGAGGCAGACGAGCTGCTGCTTACGCTCCGTCCGGAGGCATCCCGCGGCGGCGGACAGGTGCGGCTTCTGTTATGTGCCGATGCAACGCTTCCTCTGGTCTACCTGACCAGCCAGAACAAACCCGCGCCGAATACCGCGCCGACCTTCTGCATGCTTCTTCGCAAATACCTGCAGAACGGAAAAATTGTCTCCGTCACCCAGCCGGGTCTCGAGCGGATTCTTCGTTTTGAAGTTGAACACCTGAATGAAATGGGGGATCTCTGCCGCCACGTTCTTGTCATCGAGCTGATGGGGAAGCACAGCAACATCATTCTTCTCGATGATGATGTCATTCTGGATTCCATCAAGCATATTTCCCAGATGGTCAGCTCCGTCCGGGAGGTGCTGCCCGGTCGGCCCTATTTTGTCCCGGAAACACAGGAAAAGAGCAATCCGTTCGAAGAAACCCGCGAGCATTTCTTCTCCTTGCTTTCTTCCGAAAGCCTCCCTGCTTCCCGTTTTCTGATGACACACTACAACGGATTTTCCACTCAGATGTCCGAGGAAACCGTATTCCGGGCAAGGCTTTCGCAGGACCGCAGCGTATCGGAGCTTTCCTCTGAAGACGGTGAGAGGTTCTGGGAGACGTTTCAGGCGCTTCTGGCAGATACCGCCGCAGGGAATTTCCAGCCGGCCGTTTACTATCATCTCGGCGCAGCGGATGCCGTTTCAGGAGGCGAGCCCGTAGAGTACTCCCCCCTCCCGCTCTCCATGTACCGGGATCTTCCGGAGAAGCACTATGCCTCCATTTCCGAGCTCATCGAGAACTATTACCGGGAGAAAAATGCACTCACAAGAATCCGCCAGAAGTCCGCAGATCTCCGCAAGATCGTGCAGACCATCCTGGAACGGGATCTGCACAAATACGATCTGCAGTCCCGTCAGATGAAGGACACGGACAAAAGAGAAAAGTACCGCGTTTACGGAGAGCTTCTCAACACCTACGGCTATAACATCCCGGCCGGGGCCTCCAGCGCGGAGCTCGATAACTACTACACCGGAGAAAAGCTGACGGTTCCTCTGGATCCGACCAAGACGCCGCTTGAGAATGCGAAGCGTTATTTTGACCGCTACACCAAGCTGAAGCGCACACGCGAAGCTCTGGAGACGCTGATGAAGGACGTCAAGGCCGAAATCGATCAGCTGGAGAACATCCGCGAGGCCCTGAACCTCTCTGTGACGGAGGGGGATCTTGCCCAGATCCGTGCCGAAATGGAGGAATCCGGATTCGTCCGCCGTCACATCGAAAAGGGAAAGGGCAGCCGGAAGGGGCCTTCCAGAATTCCGGAGGCAAAGCCTCTCCATTTCCGCTCCAGCGATGGATATGACATCTATGTCGGCAAGAATAACCTTCAGAACGAAGAGCTTACCTTCCATGTGGCAAAGCCGACCGACATCTGGTTCCACGCCAATGACATTGCCGGCTCTCACGTCATTCTGAAAACAGAAGGGACCCCCTTCGAGCAGGTTCCGGACCGGGCCTTTGAGGAAGCCGCAAGTCTTGCCGCCTACTATTCCAAGGGAAGAGAGGCCGGCCGCGTCGAAGTGGATTATCTGGAACGGAAGAACGTAAGGAAGCCTTCCGGTGCCCGTCCCGGCTTTGTCATCTATCACACCAACTATTCCATTCTCGCCGAAGCCGACAAAAAAGGACTGCAGGAAATCGAATGATTTCCTGCAGTCCCGTCTTTTTCATACAGAACCCGTTCCATGCAGCCCCGCTCTATGCGGAACGCTTCTCTGTCTCCGGCAGCCAGTGCAGCTTCTCCATAAGCCGTACCAGCGACTGGCCCTTCGGCATGGACAGAAGATCCTTCCTTCGGATCGTACCGGACCGCACCATGGTATAGCCATAGACCAGAACCGCGGCAAGAAGCGCCGCAGCCGTTGCCGCAAGATTGCGGAAATAAAAGCCCTTCGGCAGATTCCGCATCGGTTCTGCCGCCATAGATACCAGATAATAAACCGCCTTCGCCGCAGCTCCCATCAGTGCGGCACATACAAGAGGCTGAAGGTAATCCCGCCGGACGTCCTGCCGGATTCCCAGAAATCTTCGCAGATAATACTGGTTCACCGCAAAGATCATGACCGAGTACAGGATGCTCACAAGAACCAGCGCCCGTACATCCAGATCCGTGAACCGCAGCAGAAGCACCAGGACCACGGTCTGCACCACCAGCGCAATTCCCGCGGATATCAGGGGCAGATTCATTCTGCCGATGGACTGCAGCGCCGCATTGGTAATGGTTGAGATCGAATAAAAGATAACCGTCACCGCAAGAAGCGAAAGCAGGGAAGACGCAAGCTCCAGAGATTCCATCTGCGGGAACATCAGCATGGTGATCGGCCTCGCAAGAACCGCAAGCCCCACCGCGGACGGAATGGCAACGATCGAGGTAATGCGGATGGCATTCCCCACCTGGCGTCTTGCCCCTGTCTCATCCCTTCTCGCATACGCCGCCGAGATCCCCGGAATGATTGCAGAGCTCACCGCTGTTGCAATGGAAATCGGAATGTTGGAAATCACAACCGCCTTATTGGAGAAAATTCCGTACAGAGTTGTCGTGGCAGTCTCCCCCGCTCCCTTCAGATCAATCAGCATCCGCATATAAATCGTCTGATTCAGAGAGGTTGTCAGGTTCATGATCACGCCGCTGAGCATAAAGGGCGTAATCACCAGGATCGTATCTCTGAGGAAAATCCGATATTTCTCTTCTTTTCCTGTGGCGTCTGAAAGAATCTCCGCTTTTCTGCCCTCTTTACTCCTTCGAAAGCAGAAAAACATAAACAAAAGCGCGATCAGCACGCCTGCTCCGGTTCCCAGTGCGGA
>HF986527.1:0-8486 GCA_000431495.1 Firmicutes bacterium CAG:791
GCTTCTCTGCCGTTTGTTTATTCCATGCAAGCACCCTTCATCGGGCTTACAGTATGCTGCAAAGCTTCCATATTGATCCATATTTTATCAAAATTTCAACTAAAACCTTCTTTGGCTATTATTTAGGTGATGTTTGCGATATTTTATCATAGGATTAAATTATAATTTTATATGAAATTTATGATCATCATCAGCGACGCCGAACAAGGCCCGAAAGTCTTATGAAAAAAAAACACCGCAAAAAATACCTTCTGAAACAAGCCAGATTACTGATACTTCCGTTCCTGCTTCTCGTTTGCGGGAGCATTCTGCTCCAAATTCTGGTGAACCATCTGCAGGAGGAAGATCTGAGGAAGCTCCGTTACCTTTCCCGCGTCAATGCCATCGCCTATTCCAATCGGATCACTCAGGACATTCGTTCCGGCATCCAGATCACCAACTGCATGGAGGAAATTATCATCAACGGAGACGGGCAGTTTTCCAAATTCCAGGAGATTGCTCCGGATCTTATGAAGGACACGATTCAAAGTATTCAGCTGGCTACCGCCGGCAAGGTAACCGACATCTATCCGGAAGAGGAAAACGATGCCGGCAAAATTGATCTTCTCCATGACAAAGCACGCAGCTCCTATGCCAATTATGCAAAGGAGCATGAAATGACCGTCCTGCAGGGGCCGTTTGATCTGAACCAGGGCGGAAGCGGGATTGCAATCCGTAATCCCGTATACCTGGAGAAAAACGGGAAAAAGGAATTCTGGGGCTTTACCATCGCAATCATCCGCGTGCCGGAAATATTCTCCAACTCTCTTGGCGCTCTCGAAAATTTCGGTTATGAATACCGGCTGATGAAAACCAAGGCCCCCTGGAGCGGAGAATATGCAGACGTGTACCGCTCCGGCAAAAAGCTCATCGATCCCGTCACCTATGCTTTTTCCGTGGAAGGAGACACCTGGCAGCTTCAGCTCATGCCCTCCCAGGGATGGATGCAGAAGGGATCCGGCGCCCTGGTACAGGCAGCCGGAATCACAATCATCATTCTTATTTCCGGGTTGCTCTTTACCGTGCTCGCCCTGGAGGAGCGAAGGAGAAATCTGAAGTACTTATCCTTAACCGACAGCCTGACGAATGTTTACAATCGAACCGGCTTCGATCAGATGCTGGACCGTCGCCTGCAGAAGCACCCGGATGCTCCCTGTGTCGTTGCAGAGCTGGATATCGATGATTTCAAGTTCATTAACGACATGTACGGTCATGCCTCCGGCGACCAGGCTCTGCAGAATCTGACCTCCGGCATGAAGTCCTTCTTCCCGAAGGGCACCATCATCGGAAGAAATGGAGGAGATGAGTTCTGTCTGCTTCTTCCGGATCAGACCATTCAGACCTCACAGCGCTGTTTTCAGGAATTCATAGAAATCTGCAAGGATTTCACCTATGAAGGCATCCGGCATCCTTTTACCATCTCACTGGGCGTTGCCGAATATCCCGCGCAGGCACAAACCCGCAAACAACTGATGCAATGTGCCGATACGGCCCTGTATGCGGTGAAGCTGAACGGGAAGCACGGTTACAAAGCCTATGACAGCGACCCGCACGAAGCCAGAACCCAGCTCGGCTTTGCGTTAAAGGATATTTCTGCCCATCTGCCCGGTGCATTTCTGATTTACAAGGCAGATCCGAAGGACGATCAGCTTCTCTTTGCAAACCAGGAGATGGTCCAGCTCGCAGGCTGTGATGATATCCACGAATTCTACACCTATATCAATCGAAGCTTCCGCAATCTGATTTCCGAGCCGGAACAGAAGGATATCGAGGAGAGCATCTGGCGGCAGATCAACAAGGGAAATGGACATTCCGATGATTATGTCAGCTTCTCTCTCGTCCGAAAGGATGGAACTCTGCGGAAGGTCTTCGACCACGGCCGGATTGTGAACAACAGCTATTACGGACGGGTCTTCTATGTGCTGCTGATGGATCAGGAGCATATGGGACAACACTACAGTATGTAAAGCATAGCGTCCGTGAACGCTTGACATCCGGACACTTTCGAACTACTCTTGTCAGAGGTTCCTACAACAAAATAAAGACGCTAGGGGCGCATATGCTGAGACCGATGCATCCTCCGGAAGGCAGGAGCATCGAACCCTTACAACTTGAACCGGGTAATACCGGCGGAAGGAAGCTTTTTCAGACATTTCTGCATAGCAGGAATTTCCATGCGCACCCTCCCGTTTTTCATGGGAGGTTTTTTTATGCCCTTTTCCGATCCTGCAGTTAACAGGCTGCCGGCATCTGTTTTTCCCAATATCCGATCGAAACGTCCGCTGATTCACGCCATCACCAATGCCGTGACCATCAATGATGTTGTGAACATGATTCTGGCTTCCGGCGCCGCTGCCGTCTGTGCGGACAATTCCAGGGAGGTTTCCGAAATCACCGCCATCTCCTCCGGGCTCCTCCTCAACACCGGCATGCCGAATGACGACAAGCTGGAGGCGATGCTTCTTGCAGGAAGGAAGGCAAATGCGCTCGGAATCCCCGTCGTTCTGGATCCCGTGGGCGCAGGAGCTTCCTCCTACCGGCGGCAGTTTCTCGCAAGACTCCTGTCCGAGGTGCACATGACAGCCATCCGCGCCAACATGTCGGAGGCCGCCGCGCTTTACGGCATTGCCTTTTCTTCAAAGGGTGTAGAAGACGCCGGGATCACACTTGCACCGCCCCTTCTTCAGGATCTTGCAGAAAGGTATGACACCACACTGGCAATCACCGGTGACACCGATTACGCCGTAAACCGAAACGAGCTTCTGACCAGTCAGACCGGAAGTCCCCTGCAGAAGCAGATCACCGGCTCCGGCTGCATGCTCTCCGGTCTTCTTGCCGCAAGCCTTGCCGGGAATCTGGAGGGAGAGCCTGCTGAAAACCCTGACAGAAATTCGGAATCCGGTCTCTCCACCGTCCGGATCGTTCACCGGACACTGGAAATGTACGGGCAGACTGCCGAGGATGCCGAGCAGGAAATGCAGGCCTTTGGCCATACCGGAACCGCAACGTTCCGGACTTACCTGATCGACCGGATCAGCCGGCTGTAAGCGGCTTGCCGATTGGCTGAGCCGACACGGATAAACCGATGATGAATGTGAGGATATGACATGAACTTTGAAAAATCGATGCTGCGCCTGTATGCCGTGACAGACCGGACGTGGCTGAACGGAAGAACCCTGGAGACGGTTGTAGAAGAAGCCCTGCAGGCAGGCGTTACCATGGTACAGCTTCGGGAGAAGAGCCTGCCGAAGGAAGAGCTTCTGCAGGAGGCCCTTCGCCTGAAGGAGGTCTGCCACCGCTATCACGTTCCTCTTCTGATCGATGACGATGTGGAAATCTGCGCCCTTGCAGCTGCAGACGGCGTCCATGTGGGACAGAGCGATATGGCCATTCAGAAGGCAAGGCAGATCCTTGGTCCTTCCAAAATCATCGGTGCAACCGCTCACAATACCGAAGAAGCAATCCAGGCAGAAAGGGACGGCGCAGATTATCTTGGAAGCGGCGCAGCGTTTGGCTCCTCCACGAAGAAGGATGCCAGACCGATCGACCGCAGCGAATACAGAAGAATCACGTCCTCGGTACACATTCCCGTGTGCGCAATCGGCGGTATCACCGAGGACAACATTCACCTGCTTGAAGGGTCCGGGCTTTCCGGCGTGGCAGTGATCTCCGGAATCTTTGCTTCCGGGAATATCGGAGAATCCTGCCGCCATCTTTTGACGGGAAGTGACCGGCTTTCAAATATTCCTGAGTAATTCAGGCAAAAATGGAGGATTTGAAACTATGAAACACGAAACACTGAAGAAACTGGTAACCTCTGGCATGCTGGTTGCACTGATCATCATCCTGTCCGGATTCTACATCCCGGTCGGAGCGAGCAAGTGCTTCCCCATCCAGCACATGGTCAATGTACTGGCGGCCGTTCTTCTCGGACCCTGGTGGGGCGTCGGGATTGCTTTTATCGCATCCCTCATCCGCAACATCATGGGAACCGGAACTCTGCTGGCATTCCCGGGAAGCATGGTCGGCGCACTCTGCTGCGGACTCGTATTTTCCAAAACAAGAAAGTACCTTCCGACCTATGCGGCTGAGGTTCTCGGCACCGGCGTACTCGGCGGAATTCTCGCCTATCCCATTGCCATCGGTTTCATGGGAAAAGAAGCGGCGCTCTTTACCTACGTCATTCCTTTCCTTGTCAGCACCCTCGGCGGTACTGTCATTGCGGCGATTCTGATCGCAGTCCTTGCAAAGACTCACGCATTAAATCATATGCGGGATCTTCTGGCTGAATAAGCCGGACCGGCAGATTGGGGGCACCACCTTCTGCCGGGATATAAAATTAATGCCCGCCTGTCCCGTCAGAAACGGACGCGCGGGGAGTTTCTCATAAGGAGGTAAAACATGAGAACAGCATTAACAATCGCCGGAAGTGATTCCAGCGGAGGCGCCGGCATTCAGGCAGATATCAAGACGATGATGGCAAACGGCGTTTTCGCCATGAGCGCCATCACCGCCATGACTGCGCAGAACACAACCGGCGTTACAGCAATTATGAACGCGACCCCCGAATTCCTTTCGGAGGAGCTGGATGAAGTATTCACGGATATCTTCCCGGATGCGGTCAAGATCGGCATGGTTTCAGAGAGCGATCTGATCCATGTGATTGCAGAGAAGCTGCGGCACTATGCTCCGAAGTTCATTGTGGTGGACCCCGTTATGGTGGCAACCAGCGGAGCAAGGCTGATCAGTGAGGATGCCATCGAAGCGCTGAAGGCAGAGCTTCTGCCGATCGCAGCGATCCTGACACCCAACATTCCCGAGACAGAGGTTCTCGCGGGAATGAAAATTACCAGAAACGAAGACATGATCGCCGCTGCGGAAAAGATCAGCGACAGCTACCACTGCGCGGTTCTCTGCAAGGGCGGTCACAGTCTCAATGATGCCAACGACCTTCTCTATCGGAATGGAAGCTATCGCTGGTTCAACGGAAAGCGAATCGACAATCCCAACACGCACGGCACCGGCTGCACCTTATCCAGTGCCATCGCCGCAAACCTTGCCAAGGGCTTTGATCTGGACACTTCCGTGGAACGGGCAAAGGATTACATTTCGGGAGCACTCGGTGCAATGCTGGATCTCGGTCATGGAAGCGGGCCGATGAACCACGCATTTGCATTCGAGGGAAAATATATGGAGGAAGCCAAATGACATCATTTCAATCAGGACTGGTCTGGTTCGGCGCAGGTGTATCCATCGCCGAAATTCTGACAGGAACCTATTTTGCACCGCTCGGCTTTGGAAAAGGCCTTGCAGCGATTCTTCTGGGACATCTCATCGGCTGCGCCATGATGTACTTCGCAGGTCTCATCGGCGGCCAGACGAAAAAGAGTGCCATGGAAACCACGAAAATGAGCTTCGGCTCCAAGGGCTGCATCTTCTTCGCCTTTTTAAATGTTCTTCAGCTGGTCGGCTGGACTGCCATCATGATCTACGACGGCGCTCTTGCCACCAATGAGATCTTCGGCATCGGAAGCTGGGTATGGGCCATCGTGATCGGTGCGCTGATCCTTCTGTGGATCGCCATCGGCATCACCAACCTTGGAATCATCAACAAGATTTCCATGACCGCACTGTTCATTCTGACTCTGGTGCTGTCCTTCATCATTTTCCGCGGAGGAGTCTCTTCCGAGGGAAGCCTCTCCGATGCCATGTCCTTCGGTGCAGCGGTCGAGCTTGCCGTTGCCATGCCGTTGTCCTGGCTGCCTCTGATCAGTGACTACACAAGAGAAGCCGACAAGCCCCGGCAGGCAACGCTGGTCAGCGTGGTTGTCTACGGCCTGATCTCCGTATGGATGTACATCATCGGCATGGGCGCTGCCATTGTTACCGGAGAATCCGACATCGCTGTCGTCATGGTCAAAGCAGGCCTTGGCATCGCAGCTCTTCTCATTCTGGTTCTCTCCACCGTCACCACAACCTTCCTGGATGCCTGGTCTTCCGGCATCTCCGCGGAATCCCTTTCCGACAAACTCAAGGGCCGCGGCAAGCAGGTTGCAATGGTCGTGACCATCGTCGGAACTATCGGTGCCGTTCTCTTCAACATGGACGACATCACCGGCTTCCTGTATCTGATTGGCTCCGTCTTCGCACCCATGATCGCCATTCAGATTGCAGACTATTTCATTCTGAAGGAAAATCACGAAAAAGATTTCCTGAATGTCCGGAACGCCGTGATCTGGGTGATCGGCTTTGCTCTCTACCGTTTCCTCATGGGCGTTGATCTCCCTGTTGGAAACACCCTTCCCGACATGCTCCTTACGAGCCTTCTCTGCATTGCGGCAGGAAAGCTCTTCCCCGGGAAAAAAGTAAAGTAATCCAAACCCCGCATTCAGCCCTTTCATGGGCCGCTGAATGCGGGGTTCTTTTTTGCCTGATTTCCTGCCGGATTTTCCTCTTTCCGAGTTTTTTGCATTTTGCGCCGTCCAACGGCCGTTACGCTTCGCAATATGCAGGTTTTCGCTGGATGTCATCTTAAATTTGCAAACCGCCCGATCCGGGATGACTTCGGAGCAGGGAATGCATCTGTATTTTACAATCTGCCCCGTCAGGGATGAAATCAGTGGGGAAGAATCATCTCTGGAAGAAAATTTTTATCCGCAAGGATGAAATCAGCGGGAGAAAATCATCTCTGGAAGAGAATTTTTATCCGCAGGGATGAAATCAGCGAGGGAAAATCATCTCTGGGAGAGGATTTTTGTCGGCAAGGATGAAATTAGCGGGGAAGAATCATCTCTGGAAGAGGATTTTTATCCTCAGGGATGAAATCAGTGGGGAAGACTCATCCTTGGAAGACATTTTTAATCCACAGGGATGAAATATCATCTGATTCCCTCAATTTCCTCCATCGTCGGAATCGATGGCGCGGCTCCCGGTCTCGTCACCGCAATTGCAGATGCCTTCGCCGCCAGCTCAAGTGCTTCCCCCGGTGTTCTGCCGGATAGAATTCCGCTCAGGAAGAACCCGGAAAAAGTATCTCCTGCTGCCGTCGTGTCCACCGCCTTCACCCGGACGGCATCCTGATGAAGCTTTGTGTCCCCATGAAGATAGCACGAGCCATTCTTTCCCATCGTCAACACCACATGCGCGTTCGGGAAGGTCTTCCGAAGTCCCGAAACAAGTGCATCTTCATCATCAGAAGCTTCACCGGTAAGCTGCGAGGCCTCAATTTCATTTACAAAGAAGTAATCGATGTACTCCAGCGGCCACGTTTTGATTTCCTCTGTCATCGGAGAAGGATTAAGGACAATCTGCATGCCCCGTTCATGTGCCTTCTTAATCAGGTACGGAATGCTGCTGATCTCATTTTGAAGCACCAGATAATCCCCCGCAGAGAAGTTCGACAATACCTCATCGCAGAATTCTTCCGTGATGCACTGATTTGCTCCCCCGAAAAGCAGAATGCAGTTGTCACCATCCTTCGAATTCTGAATCACCGTATGTCCGGAAGGAGTATCCTGCAGAACCTTGACAAGCGAGGT
This sequence comes from Firmicutes bacterium CAG:791, assembly GCA_000431495.1. Taxonomy (GTDB): domain Bacteria; phylum Bacillota; class Clostridia; order Lachnospirales; family Lachnospiraceae; genus CAG-791. The sequence continues at coordinate 7,578 of HF986527.1, forward strand.
GTCCACACCGCTCTCATGCAGTACAGCCAGAAGAAACTCCCCTCCGGCCCCGATGCAGCCGGCATGATAGACCGGAAGTCCGGCTTTTGCCAGAGCCACAGACTGGTTCAGCCCCTTTCCGCCGCTGAATACACTTCTGGATATGGAATGCTGTGTTTCCCCCTTCTGCACGATATGGTCAACCTTGTAGACATAATCAATGTTTAAGGAACCGAAATTAAGAATCTTCATAGCTATCCCCCATTTACCTGATACATTTTTCTGTATTCTCCTTGCCCCTATTGTACTCATTCCTCCGAAGGTCCATCCACCGAAGAACGCTACTCCGAAGAATGCTGCACCGAAGAACGCTGCTCCGAAGAACACTGCGTCGAAGAACGCTACTCCGAAGAATGCTGCACCGAAGAACGCGGCACAGAAGAACGCGGCTCCGAAGATTGCTGCGCCGCAAAATAATGCTCCTTCGCATATTCAAACGCTTCAAGAAACCTCTTTGCAGCCTCCCGGCTCATCGGCTCCTGCGGCCGCATCATGTCAAAGGCATGCATATTCGTATGGTATACGTCCGCTCTGGCAGGAATACCGGCATCCTGTAGCTTCTCCACGTAGCGCAGGGTTTCACAATAAAAGGGCTCTCCATCCCCGACAAAGGTGTACGCAGGCGGGAGTCCTTCAAAAGACATCAGTCTGGCCGGTGCCGCACAGGGAGACAGATTCTTCCGATTCTGTCTCAGCAGATAGCATCGCCAGGCAAAATGGTTCTTCCAGGTGTTCCACACCCGCCCGTGGTTATCACGCGAGCTCTCGGTATCGCGATCATCCAGCATGGGATAGAGCGGCATCTGGAACGCAACGTTCACCTCGCCCGTGTCTCTGGCTCTGATGCAGACCGCCGCGCACAGACCACCG
>HF986527.1:8534-20919 GCA_000431495.1 Firmicutes bacterium CAG:791
CAGCTGATCCGTCCGGATTCCAAGCTCTCCCGCATGCTCCTTCAGAAAAAGAAGCGCCTCATAGCAATCGTCCAGTGCTGCCGGATAGGGCGCGAGTGGAGCAAGCCGGTATCCCGGCGACACAACCACTGCGCCGAACTTCTTCACCAAATCAACTGCCCGCGAGCTGTGCACCAGCTCCTTCATTCCGGAAATATATCCGCCGCCATGAATCCACAGGACTCCCACTGCCTCCGCCGAAGGCTCCTTCATCAGATCGGACTCCGTCGCTTTCTTCGGGGACAGCACCAGCGCAGGAATCTGCCGCCTGCCTGCAGGAATCCTGATTTTCCGGACACAGATGTCCCTGTCTGGTCTCATCCATCGCATGTTGTTCTCCTGTCATTCCGATTTATACACAGGTCGGCTCACCGACATTTCAGTGTATACTCGCAACATTCCGCTTTCTCATAACGTCCGAATTCCCTTATAATGAACAGGCAGCAAATCACCTGCCCATGAAAACGCTCACGGAAATCTCAAATTTTAAAAGTGACATCGATATATCACTTTCACCGAGGTATCAATATCGCCATGAACAACAACGGAATTCAACAGCTCCTCAATGTCGTCAGAAAGCTCCGAAGTGAGGAAGGCTGCCCCTGGGACCGCGTCCAGACGCACGAAAGTCTGAAGCCCGAATGCATCGAAGAAGCCGCCGAAGTGATCGGCGGCATCAACATTCTCTCTGCCACCGGAGATCCTGCCAATCTCAGGGAAGAGCTTGGCGATCTCCTGCTGCAGGTTGTTTTCCATGCACTGCTTGCTGAGGAGGAAGGATTTTTCACCTTTGATGAGGTGGCACAGGCCGCTGCTGATAAGATGATTCGCCGTCATCCCCATGTATTCGATCAGCCCGCTCTGGATCAGGACGGCAATCCCGTCACCGACTGGGAAGGCATCAAAAAGCTTGAAAAAGACGGCCGCGAATGGGAGGCTGATTATCTCCCCGATGCATTCCGGGAAGCCAAAGCCCTCATCGACAGGGCCTGCGACCGCAAGAAAATTCCAAGAGAAGGATAAAACAGTCTCTTTCCTGCGCTTTGCTTCGCCATCCACCTGCGAGCCCATTCGGCGAACCATTCAGGCCTCTTCAATTTTCCTTCGCAGCAGATTGATCACACGTTTCTTGTCCGTCACCCATAAAGGCGAGATCAGAAGCTTCCGGGGACCGTCACCGGTCATCCGGTGAATCACCGTTCCTTTCGGCAGAAGCTTCAGACACTCCACCACAAGATCGCAGTACTCCTCCGCAGACATCTGCGGAAACGGGTGCCGCCGGTACTCCTCTGCAAGGCTTGAGCCCTCCAGAATATTCAGCATCTGCAGCTTGATTCCATCCAGGGCTGGCTCCAGATGCGCCAGATACCGGATAGTATCCAGCATGTCCTCCCTGCTTTCTCCCGGAAGCCCCAGAATCACGTGAACGATCACGGTCAGATGTGCAGCCTTCAGTCTCCGGTAGCAATCAGCGAACACGCAGGTTTCATAACCCCTGTGAATTCTCTCTGCCGTCCTGTCATTCGCTGTCTGAAGGCCCAGCTCAACCCAGACCGGCTTGATCTGATTCAGCTCCGACAGCATCCGAATTTTATCATCTTCCAGACAATCCGGCCTTGTTCCGACCGAAAGCACCACAATATCCGGTCGTTCTATCGTCTTTCGGTACAACCGTGTAAGCCTGTCCGTGTCACCATAGGTATTGGTGTAGGACTGAAAATACGCGATGTATTTCTCATCCGCCTCCGCAGCATTTGCCGGAAGCTTTCTTCGGACAAATGCCTTCGCCCGTTCGATCTCAACGTCAATCGCGTTCTCGTCTGCAAACGGCTGCGCGAATTCCCCGGAGCCGCCCGCCGAGCAAAAGGTGCAGCCTCCGGTCCCGATTGTCCCGTCCCGATTCGGACACGTACATCCGGAGGAAAGGGAGAGCTTATATACCTTCTGCCCGAACTCTCTCTTCAGATATTCTGATAAAGTAAGAATTTCCATTCGTACACTCTTCTCCGGTCAGCAGAGCGCTTCCCTAGAGGAATTGGTTTATTCTGCTTTGGGCAGATAATATAATTTTCCGTCTTTCGCTATCAGGCGAATATCTTCTTTGAAGAGGTCATCACCTTCTGCCATTTTTATTGATACGCCAACAGCTTGATGTTCAATCAAGCTGGCTGTTCGTTGCGAAATTTTCTTATAGTTGAAATCATCGTTGAAATGCCCCAACATACTCATAGCAAATCCGCTTATACCCTGGCGTTTTCTGCGACTTTTCTCTGTACTAATTCCAAGTCTCTTACAATGTTCCATATGCCAATCATTTAACTTCTGCGAAGCAGTTTTCGACTGATTTGCATAGGGAAGATAAAGGGCATAACTATTCTCTCTTGAAATTGCTCCAAGATTCAATGCAAATGTCAGGTCAGAAATCTTATACATTACTTCCAGGAGGATTTGCTGATATTGATACCATAAATCGGCCTGACCAACCTTCTTTTCATAAGCAGCGTAATCCAAGTTGGTTGCGCTTGCGATATCCTGCAGCGACAAATTTGCCTGACCCAGTAACTCAGCACATTCATGTTCTAATGCCTGGAGATGATTCAGTTCTCGATTTCGGACTTCATTATTTTCAATTGTTTCCACCTGAAAAGTAGAACTCTTCTGAACCTCTGCCACTAACGCATATACTTTACTTTTGAATTCATTCTGCTGAAAATCTGCTATCTTTTCGATGCGTGCATTAATGTCTTCTAGCCGATCGTTTATTTCCGTCATGTAATACTGACCAACAATCATAGATGCTACGCCCATAACGGCGTTAGCTGTTCCTGCTACAGCCAGTTTATTAGCTGCAGCATTATCTATCGGAACCAAATCCGCCTGCCCTTGAATACGGTTTGCCACTTCTCGGTAATATCCACGGAAAGCACCTTCCATAGCCCGTGATTTATCAAGAACAGCTCCCTGTGGAATGATGACTTGATATAACTGTCCTGCAGATTTAGCAGCCTCCTGATACGCCTTCACCGCCCTCGTATTAGCTATAGCCTGCAGTGTACCAGGTACAGCATTATCTATTCTTGCCAGAAGTTTTTCATTCTTAACTTCAACAAGTGCAGCTTCCTCATCTTTCGTAATGGCCGGCAGATCATCAAATTTTACCATCATCTCATAGGAACCTGCGCTTCCCAAAGATTCTTTTCCAGAAACGCCAAGCTCCTTAGGCTGCTCTATATCTGCTTGAATAGTATCTTGTTTCTTTTTCCTAAAAAACATAAATGCAGCAATGGCAACCAAAACAATAATGATGCACATGATTATGATGTATGGCTCCATACAAACTTCCCCTTCTGTATTATTATTTTAATAATTTTAAGAATCACCTGATCCTATACCTGCTTCAAGCTCATAGAATCCTCGATGACGGCAGGTAAGTTTGTATTTTCCAGATATTTTGACCCCATTGATACGTAATCTTGGTGTCGATGTGCCTGATTCACAGTCCTTCTGGTTAAGCTTTTCAATAATGCATTAATATCAGTCTGTGACTCTGCTATTGTTTCATTAACCAATTTATCTAATCTGGCCTGTAAATCGGCTGGAATATGTCCGAAAATCTCCCTTTCTCCAAATTGCTGTATTCTGACGAAAAATCTCCATTTCTCAGATTTCTATGCCGCGCTCCCGAAGCATCTCTTCCACCACTTCGACCGCCTCATAGACCATCCCGTCGCAATGCGGCTTCTTCTGCTCCTTGCTCGTTACCTCCGCTGCAAGCAGATCCCTGCACTGCGTCCTTCCGCCGTGCAGGCTGCTGATCTTCTGAATAAAGGCAACGGCATCCTTCGGCTCCCCGACACCGTAAAGTCCAAGTGCCATCAGCCCGCCTGTAATCGCCCCGCAGGTCATCCCTGCCCGCATTCCGCCGCCGAAATTCTGCGCGATGTCAAAGGCCTGCTGTTTTGTCAGCCCCTTCTTCTCCGCAAACGGAATAAAAACACCCTGCGCACAGTTGTAGTGCACCTCAGGATCATCTCTCAACTCGTGACTTCTCAATAACAATTCGTCCATAGCTTTCCCTTCTTTATCATCCAACTAATTTCTCTGCCACAAATACCGCCAGAACACCGCATACAAGGCTCAGCAGCACATACCAGAGTGCGGTGCCCGTTCCCTTTCCGACGAGTCCCTCTGTCTCGAGGGCAAACGAGGAAAAGGTCGTAAACCCGCCGCAAATTCCAACCTTCAGGAACAGCACCGTTCTCGGATTCAAAGCATTTCTCGCTGCCAGCGCCGCGACAACGCCAATCAGAAAAGAGCCTGCTACATTGATCAAAAATGTCTTCACCGGAAATCCGCTCTCCGGATTCATCGGAAGAAGCGTAATCAGATACCGGCAAACCGCGCCGAGCGCTCCGCCAAGCGCCACCGTAAATACATTACTCATTGATAAACTCCTGCATAAAAACAGACCTCTTCATGCCTTCCCCGGAAGGCTTCGGTAAAACTGAACCGCCTCCCCGATCTCTTTTGCATCCGGATGCCCCTTCTTCAGGCCTCCCACCAGTTTAAACGGTCCGAAGGTATCATAACCGCTGCAGCCATAGATCCCGAGAATTCTCGCCTTCTTCTCCTTCGCCGCCTCCAAAATCTCCCGAGCAAAACGATCATTCCTCCCGGCTCCCGCCGTGTACAGGAAGAAAACATCCTTTCCCTCCGGCAGCTGATCCCTCAGGTAAGCAAGCAGCTGTTTTGCGAAGCTGCTGTAATAGATCCCCGATGCAAAGCCGATCCGGTCATATCCCTCAAGATCAGCAGGTCCATCCTTCATAACACCATTCGTAACATCGATCAGGACAACCTCCGGATCCGACTTGCGAATGGCATCCAGAAGCTTTTTCGTATTGCCATGATGCTGCGAATAATAACAAATCGCCGTTGTTTTCACTCCCTGTTTCTCCCCGGCTTCATTTTGCCGTACTCCCCGATGATCAACTAATCCAGCAGCCTGCGCATCAATCTCTCCCGGTGATTGATGAACATCTCCGTCACCTGATAGCTGTCCGTATCCTCATAGCTACACGTGTGGATCCTCCCGTCATCGAAGCAAAATATCTCCGCCCCCGGAATCCCCAGCAGAATCGGCGAATGAGTCGCAATGATAAACTGAGCACCCTCACAGGCACACTGATAAATCTCCATGAGCAGCGTCAACTGCCTCTGCGGTGACAGCGCTGCCTCCGGCTCATCCATCAGGTACAGACCGCTCGACCGGATATTCTTCTGCATCAGCTTCAGAAAGCTCTCCCCATGCGAGCGATTGTGATACTCCTCAGAAGGATGGTCATCATCCGCATATTCCTCTTCCTGCGTCGCGACATTATAGAAGCTCTCCGCGCGAAGAAAATATCCCCACTTCTCTTTCCGGTAGCCCTTCACAATCCGAATGGCATCGCACAATTCCGAATGCGTATCGCGGGTTGAAAACGAGTAGTTCCTGCTCCCGCCCTCCGGATTAAATCCGTGAGCCACTGCAATCGCCTCGAGAAGCGTGGATTTCCCGGTTCCGTTCTCCCCGACAAAAAGCGTGACCGGCTTCGAAAACCGGATCTCGTTCACATCCCGCAGCGCCTCGATCTCTCTGAGATAGCTGCCCCTGCTGATTTTGTTCCACTCAAATAAAACACCCTTGATAAACAGATCGTTCACAGCTGTATCATGATATTCCTTTCGACTTTATCTATTTTATTTATTAGTTCCTTCCATTCGCGTGAGGCAAACCAGCTTTGTGGTAAATAAAATATAATGATAAAACCAAGTTGCTACAATGTGAAAGCACTCCACATTATCTAGATTGACCTCTCCCGCAGCACCCTGTCGCAGAAGAGGTCAACACTATTTTTATATAGGCTTTTTTCCAAGGAGCGTTTCTCCAACCTCATCTGGTTAGATATCGATTGGATTTTTCATGAATCCACTATCAATATGTTTCATGGCATTGGCAAAGTAATTCCCATTGCTGCCAAGTCATTTTGTACAATTGCCAGATAACCTGCCGGATTTGCCTGTATCTGGCTAAGGACTGTCTGCACTCTGGCCATGGCTGTAGCAGAGTCAAGACCAGCCTGCAGATATAACTTATATACCAGATTTACCGCATCAGCCGCTGAAATTGCAGCAGCAGTTGCCATAACTGTTGAACCCGTACTACTTACTCCAGATAAATCCGCCGTGACAATGCTCTCAACATTTGATGGCGTAGCCTGAAGCTGAGATAATATTTTATTTACATGTGTCATCGCATCATTATGACCAAAACCACTCTCAATGTACTTCTTATATGCGTAATTCACTGCGTCTGCTGCAGTAAGCCCTGCTGTTGCACTGGAAGCTGATGCCGTAACCGCAGTTCCACTTGCAGAAGATGAAATATCTGCCGCAATGATACTATCAACCTTTGCTGGTGATGCCTGCAATTGAGGTAAAATCTTATTCACATGTGTCATCGCATCACTATTTGTATATCCTCTATCAAGATAGCTTTTATATGCATAATTCACTGCATCCGATGCCGTAAAACCCGCAGTAGAGACTGTCACTGGCGCAGATGTAGCTCTTGGGACAGACGTTGCTGCTACACTTGTCCCTGATGTCGTTGTACTGCTGGAATGACTGGCATGACTCGAATGACTAAAGTGATTGGAGTGCGACCGAACATAGGCGCCAGATACATGCGAACCATGTGATCCATGTGATACATGTGATCCGTGTCTGGCAAACACATCTATTGAACACAACATTCCTAATACAATAGCCATTGCTCCAACAGATACCACACGATTTCTGGCGATATTCCCTTCTTCATCAAACAAGTAATTGCTTAGAGCTTTTGTCAATGCAGGAAATACTCTACTATTGTCTTTTTCTCCCATTTCATCATCCCCCTTTGCATTAATCATGCTATCCATGATCGCAAAACTCTGTTGATGTGTTCATCATTTCTGCTCAGAAATTCAAACAGAATATCTAACATTCCCTTATATATCCGACATTTGTATCCACCCGGTCGGGAAGGAAAGATATCTCCGTACTCAGAATAATTAAGGACCGGACAAGTCCCACAATATGGCAAATAAGCACAGTCTGAGCACTCAGGAACAGACTCCAAACAACTGGCTGCCATCATTGCCTGACATGCCGAAGAGCATATCACCTTGTCAAAAGTATCATTACAAACATTTCCCAGTCGAAACAATTGGTCTCCCATTTCTCCCAGCATTCGGCCTTCATCACAGGTATAGATATCTCCATTGTAAAAATAAGCAATTTGCCCGGTAACTCCGCCACATGGCGTGCGAAGTTCCATATAATTCTCGCCGTCCTGGCACAATATCTTTCGCAAAAATATTGCAGCGTGTCCTTCCCGCATGAAAATCCCACGAAGATTCATTTCCATAATATACTCAAAACACTTTTTGTAAAATATAAGAAATTCCTCCGGAGTATAGCCGATTTCTTTCCAGTTGTTTACGGCATATCCCAACGGCGTGAGTGGTCGAATAAAAACGGAATGCAAGCCAGCCGCATAATACACATCAATCAGCTCTTTTGAATACTGCAAACCTTTGCGTGTTGTCGTTTCAATAGCGCCAACATGTACTCCTTGTTCCTGCAAGTAATGAATTTGCTTTTGAACAATATCAAAAGTTTCCTGACCATTAATAAAAGGACGATTGCTGTTGTGAACCTCCGCATTTCCATCTAATGATGTAGATATTCCAACATGGTATTTCATCAGAAATGCCAGCCTATCCGGTGTCATCAAACTCAGATTTGTCACAACGGAATAGTCCACAACATGTCTTCCCTTATGCACTTCTGTATACTCTACGATATGTTGAAGAATATCCCAGTTAAGAAGAGGTTCTCCCCCTTGAAACTCAAATGTCAGACATTTCTCAGGTGACTGCAGTGCAAAATCAACTGCTTTTTCTGCAATGCTTGTATCCATCATTCCATAACAGGACTCAAAGCCTGATCGGGCTTGGCAATAAACACATTGCATATTGCAAGCAGTTGTTAAAACAAAGATGTGCAGCGAAGTACAATGAAACAAGTATTGTCTACTCGTTCTCAGAGAATACATATAACGATCGCTGAACTCTTTGACACTTCCCGGAATAACAAAACATCGATCTTGAAGTTCTTTTTCTTTTTTTGCGTCAGTCAATGGCTCGTTGCAGTTTAATTGGCGAAACTGCTCTTCTGAAAGAAACGAGTAAAATCCAGCCTCATTTGTGATAAGATATTGTCCATTTATTATATGATAGCGATAGTAATTAAACACATCGATTCTCCATTATCGGCATCACCTTATTAACAAGCCGCTTAGTTCCCAAAAATATCCCCCCACATGCATCCTTCACACAACACGCTGTGCAATCATCATAATATCGGACCTTAAATCCTGTTATACTCTTTCTGCAAAGGAACCAATATCTTTTATCTACCATGCAAAGCGGAAAATTGTATAATTCTACATCTACACCTTGCATGAGCAGCAAATCAATTCCAAGTCTAGAGGCCTCAAATGCATCTTGATAAGGAAGCCATACCTGGTCAGTATTACATGCAGCATTTCCTGTCATTTCCAGCCCCATAAATTTTACGCCGACTATTCCTTTCAGCTCGCTGGCAACAAAACGCGCCATCTGGGTGATACTGTTCATATTCAATTTGGAAATTACAAATCTGATTTCTACACTACATCCCAAGCACAGCAAGTGTCGTATGCCCAGAATAGTCTGTTCAAAGCTTCCCGGAGACTGAGTAATCCAATCATGCGTTTTCGCATCTGCTCCATGGATCGGAATGCCAACGATCATCCGAGAAGGCTGTGCCATTTCAAATTCTCGAGCATACGCGGTATCTGCAAACGCTCTCCCATTCGTTAACAGCAGGTAGTCTGTTTCGTTATGAAATTCTTTAAGTTCTTTTAATATCTTAAACAGCTTTTTCCCCGCAATAAAAGGTTCCCCACCCGTAATTGTGATGTGATCTACGTCCACAGGAATATATCGAGTTTGCTCTATCAAATCTTGAACATCGATATCGTCTGTATACCTGCGCATGCTCTCAGGAACTGGACACATGATACAGTTGGAGTTGCATTTCTCTGTAACAATGATTGCGTTGTCACTTGATGTCGATTGAAATAACACCCGTAAATTTCCATCAGATAAATTTACCAGGGCGTCACCATCCGACAACTCCAGCAACATATCATTTTCGCTCTGTGATATTGGAAAACACTGCTGTTCCGGCAATGTAAGACATAAAAGTCCGCAATGCATCAGCACATGTAGGCCTCGTTCCAGAAAGCTGTCGCTAAGACCTAGTGTTTTTATATATACATAGTACTTGAACTCACCCTTAAAATATTGTATATGCATGATTTCCTAATTATAACCAAATAATCATTGTAAAATATGCTGCTACACCTATCGTTATAAAAATTGCGAAAGGCATTTTACGTACAACCTGAATCGAGCCGGAACTTCCTTTTGTTTTGCCCCATCGTTTCACTGCTACTGCCTCATCCTCTGTTAGTCTGCTACGGAGATCTTCTGTAGTATGGGTTGGCAGACCTTTTACCTTTGATAAGGATAAAACCATAACGCTGCCTCTTGAAAGTATCATTCCTTTTCTGATGTTCTCAACAGGAATAGAATCATAGTTGAATTCATTAATAATGAGCTGCAGTAACATCACGATCGCAGTCGCAAGATAATAAATAATACGACTCTTATTCATAAACCAATTCCCGGTTACTATGGAATACCCAACAGATAACAATAATCCCAGAACACACACTTTGCGTGACCATACTGCTTTTATACCTGCCAAGATCAAAAGAATGCTGATGTTTAAAACTAATGGTACAATCAAATTACTGATACCGATCTTTGGGAAAATAACGTTCTCAGCCTTACAAAGCGTTGTGATATAGATGCAACTTATCACCAATCGTACAATATACTGCCGGAACGCCATCCACACCTTCTCTTTGTTCAATCCTCTCTTCTTCCACATGCAGAGTGAATCGTAAATTAAAAAAACAAAGGATGACGCAAACGCAAATGCAATAATCAGTATTTCTGGATAATACCGTTCGCCTAATAATGTCATACGCGCTGGAATCAGCAATGAAACCAATATTAATAACTTACTATCTCCTGCCGCCCATATGTGCAAGGCGTATAAAATTACAGAAAATCCAATGACCACCACTTCATTGAATAGAAATACCTGCAACCCAGCAGGAAATAACTTGCAATAGTATATGATGTCAAGCACAATCCCTGACACAAAAAGCGGAATCAATATGTGGTTATATATCATCCCTTGCGTAATATCTGTATATGTCGCATACACACATACTATTACCAGCAGAATCAGAAGTGCTAATTCCATAATCATAATGTTAGCCACTTATCCTTTAACCATCCCGATTCCCATTAACCCAATGCAATAATTTTCAAATTCCAGCATAGTCTCCTGCCAGTCCGTCCCACAAGAAGAAAATTCACACCGCCAATATACGTTGTACGGCACAACATCTATCATCGCAATATCTCGATAAGCAGCCTGCGCCCGTTGAATACACTGTATCGAATATATGTCCTGGTGAAGATATAAAAAATTATTCATGATTCAAACCAATCCTTAAGAAGGTTATCCGCCTCAACGGAATCGTTCATAATCTCATCATTCTCAGTGCTGTGAATCACAACACTGGACCCTAATGCTCTTGCTAACGTTAGGGCGCGAATCTCCTTGGTTTGCTCATAAATTGTATATCTCGTAAGTTGGGAAAGAATTTCATTATCGAACTCTGCTTCGACAATATTATTTCCAGGTTTGGCAGTCATCCGGACAACATACTCCTTCTCTGTACAGTCCAGATGCACATAGGCCACGTTGAGAAAATGAAAAGCTGCTTTAATTAATACATCCTTTGGATATAACTCCTTGCCATATCGAAATTCCAAATTAAGTTCCCCCAAAAAGTGTAATAAAACAATGTCTGATATTTATAATCTATTTTCTGTGTTTCCTATTATATCTCATCATTAACTAATCATGTGTCAGACATCCATTTCAAAATGGCCTCCGCATCACGCATTCCACATCTGCATCCGGTCAGTTATAGCTGATGGCGAGCTTCGGCTGATCGATGTAATTGTAAAAGCTTCCGCTGCTCACCAGTCCTGCAGAAACAAGGCGGATCCCACCGGATGAAAAATAATCTCCGGTCTGGAATGCAGTTATTTTTTCCCCTTACCGCTTCAAAGGTTCCATCTGAAATTGCCTTCCGGTAGGTATCCTCTGAAAGATCATAGGACGACGCAGCGGAAATTTTTATTTTCACAGGATCGATTGTCAGATAATCCTGATAATCGGATGTTTTTACCCGGAACCCGATTGAGCCGCTGATAACGGAAAGATCCTGATCCGAATTGTTCTCAATCAGAAGATCCATCGCCGTCTGATATGCGCTGTAGGTCAGATTGTCCGCCGTGATTCTGACATCCTTTTCATCCACGAGAACCGTGTCCTCTATGGTTCCCGTTCCAGAAAATGAGACTGCCTTCGCTTCTGTTTTCATATAATCCCCTTTCTGTCAGACCTGTACCCATGTGAAGGCCTTGCGTTTCTTCTGCAATCCGGAAACTCTTTCTACTATCTCACCGTTCCGCGGGAAACAGGGAAGTACGGAAACACGTTATTTTTCTAAATTTCTGTGTGCAAAGTTTTCTTCGGTGGCAATCAGCTCCTTCAGATTTCTGATCTGCCGGTCGACTTCGTTCTTCTCCCGAAGAAGCCTCTCCAGCGCGCCATTCATGACTTCAAGCCGATTGACATAACAGTCATCCAGAAGCGCCCGGATCTCAGCGATACGAATCCCCGCTCCGCGATATTCAATAGATACCATTCAAGCGCTCGAGCCTTTCGCGATCATAGAGCTTGAACTGCTGCGGTTCCGTTCGCTCATAAGGCACAAGAAGCCCAATCCGGTCATAGTAAAAAAGTGTTTTCCGGGTAATACCTGTTATCCTGCAGATTTCCCCGACAGAATATAGCGTTTCGTCATGATTTCTGTTGTCTGTGCTGTTGTCCATCTGAGCTCTCCTTCCAAAGAAAGAGTAACCCGGGGAACAGACCATTCCTATGCCCAAAATTCTTCCAAAAAATCACATGCAATTTTTATGAAGTTCGTCCAATATTCAACGGAACCTCTGCCTGCTATACTTCAAGCAACAAGTGCATATCTGCGTTCCTTTTCTTT
>HF986528.1:0-16458 GCA_000431495.1 Firmicutes bacterium CAG:791
GTGGCCACCCGGTCGGGATTTTACAGTAAGTTTGGAACTTTTCTGTCCTCCGGAATCCCGGTTGTCGTAAAGAAAGGAGTCACTGCAGAGCAACTGGTAAGAGAGCAGAGGCTTGGCTTTGTTGTTTCATCACTGGAAGAGGCTGCGGAAATTGTCACCTCTCTTTCTCCGGAAGAATACAAGACGATCACGGATCATATGAAGCCGTTCTGTGAGCTGATACGGGGCGGCTGGTTTACCAGAAAACTTCTGGCAGAAGCGATCGTAGCCGTGCAGAGCAGCCCGTCCTGTTAATGATCTGTAACATTTGGTATAATATTCCTGTTTGACAACGGGAGTATTATGCCTTTTTTATTTTACAGAGCATTTATCAGGAAAAGAGGACAGCAGGATGAGTTTTGAGAAGATTACCTTTCCGGAAGACAGCGTCTTTCTTGTGACCGGCGGAGCTGGCTTTATCGGATCCAATGTGGCGGAGGCCATTCTGAAAAAGGGATATCAGGTACGCGTACTGGACAATCTGTCGACCGGACACATTGAGAACATCCAGCCTTATCTGGAGCATCCGGATTTTACGTTTATCCAGGAGGATATCCGGAATCTGGACGCCTGCCTGAAGGCAACAGAGGGCGTGGATTATGTGATCAATCTGGCGGCATGGGGCTCGGTTCCCCGCAGCATTGAGATGCCGCTTCTGTATGAGGAAATCAATATTCGCGGAACACTGAACATGATGGAGGCTTCGAGACAGAACGGCGTAAAGCGTTTTGCCTATGCTTCCAGTTCCTCGGTTTACGGAGATTCCACACAGCTTCCGAAGAAGGAGGGGCACGAGGGCAAGCCGCTTTCTCCCTATGCGCTGACGAAGAAGGTGGATGAGATGTACGGACAGATGTACAAGGAGATTTACGGACTGAACACCTATGGAATGCGCTTTTTCAACGTCTTCGGGCGGCATCAGGATCCGAATGGTGTCTATGCGGCCGTGATTCCGAAATTTATCAAACAGCTTCTTGCAGGCGAGCAGCCGACCATCAACGGGGATGGAATGCAGAGCCGCGATTTTACCTATGTGGACAATGTCATTGAAGGATGCCTTCGCTGCTGCGCAGCTTCTGAGGAGGCTTCCGGTACGGCATACAACATCGGTGCCGGCGGAAGAGAGTATCTGATTGATGTGTATCATGACATCACCAAGGCCCTCGGCGTTGACATAGAGCCGAAGTTCGGACCAAACCGTGCGGGCGATATCCGAGACAGCAACGCGGATATCACGAAGGCAAGAACGAACCTTGGCTATGATCCGTCCTATGATTTCGCGGTCGGCATCAAGCTTGCCATTGACTGGTATAAAGAAAATCTGTGAGGTGGAACGGTTGAGAATTGCAATCCGGCTGGATGACATTACAGCCGACATGAACTGGGAGAAGTTTCTGCGTTTCAAGGATCTGATGGACCGCTACGGCGTAAAGCCGCTTCTTGGAATCGTTCCGGACAATCACGATTCGAAGCTGAAGGTGGATCCGCCCCGGGAGGATTTCTGGGAATATCTGAAGGAGCGGAGAGACAAGGACGGATGGATCCTTTGCATGCATGGCTGCCACCATATCTATACGACAGACCGGGGCGGAATGCTGCCGCTCAACCGGCAGTCAGAATTTGCCGGGGTTCCCTACGAGGAGCAGAGAGATCTTCTTCGTAAGGGACAGGAGATTCTCCGAAGCCATGGAATTGAAACGGGATTGTTTATGGCACCGGCGCATTCTTATGATCTGAACACGCTGATGGCGCTTCGCTCGCTCGGCTTTACCGGGCTGACAGATGGTTTTGGAGACAGGCCCTATCTGTATTCCGAGCTTGTTTTCTATCCGATCTCCTATCGGAAGTCAGAGAGTTTGAAGAAGGCTTCCGGCTTCACGACCTTCGTGGTGCACTGCAATACGCTGGAGGAAAAGGACTTTGCTGCCTATGAGGAGATCTTCCGCAGTCAGAAGATGATTCCTTATCAGGAGCTGCTGGAGCAGGATGCCGTGAAACGGGGATCGCTTGGGCGCCAGAAGGAATATCTGATGGCATGGATCAAGCGAACGGTTCGTGAGAGGGGTTGAGATGCAGAAGACAGAACAGCCCATCCGGGTTCTGCATGTGTTCGGGAAGCTGAACCGGGGCGGTGCAGAATCCAGAGTGATGGATTTGTATCATCATATGGACCGAAGCAAGGTTCAGTTTGATTTTCTGGTTCATTATAAGGCTGGGAATGAAGAAAAAAGGAGCGGGAAATCCCTGGAGGAGCTGAGGCCGCCGGAGGATCTGGATGAAGAGGTGAGAGCTCTTGGAGGACGGATATATGTCCTTCCCCGCTTCACCGGAACCAATCTTTGGGAATACCGAAAAGCCTGCCGGGAATTTTTCGCGGCACATCATGACTTTGCTGCGGTAGAGGGACATATGACCTCCATGGCTTCCGTGTATCTTCCGATCGCGAAGGCGGCAGGGGTGCCGGTGACGATTGCGCATGCCAGAAGTGCGGGCGTGGATGCCGGAATCCGGGGATTTGCGACAAGATTTTTCCGGAAGTCACTTCCGAAGAAGTGTGATCTTATGATGTCCTGCTCGAAGGAGGCGTCGGTTGCCGTATTCGGGAAGGAAGCGTATGAAAGCGGAAGGGTTCTGGCGATTCCGAATGCATTGGATTTACATGCGTTTTATTTTGATCCTGAGCGCAGGAAGGCGGCGCGGGAGAACTATGCCATTCCGGATAAGGCGCTGGTGATCGGACATGTGGGGCGTCTGGATCCGGTGAAGAATCACTCCTATATTGCAAAGGTGGGAAAGGCTCTTGCGGATCGGATGGCGGAAAACAATGATACGGAGAATGCAGCGCCCCTGTATTTCCTGTTTGCGGGAAAGGGCACGCTGCAGGATGCGATCCGGAAGGAATTTGAGACCGCAGGGCTTGCAGAGCATCTGATTTTTACCGGACAGCTGTCTCGTGAAGACACGGCGGCACTGTATCAGGCGTTTGATGTTTTTGTTTTTCCTTCCTTGTACGAGGGAATGCCGGGAACAGTGATTGAAGCGCAGGCGGCAGGGCTTCCCTGTGTGATTTCGGATACCATCACGAAGGAGGCGGTGCTGACAGAGCTGGTGTGTGCTCTTCCGCTGAATCAGGAGGCGGAGTGGGCAGAAGAGATCCTTCGAAGAGTGTCCTCCACGGGCGGCGGATGCGTGAAGCAGGGCGACCCGGAGAAAAGAGCAGAGGCCTCCAGGGAGGCTGCCTCTGCTCTTGCAGAAGCCGGATATGACGTGACGTCGGCAGCAGTACGGATGCAGGAGATGTATCTTGGATTCGCATCCTCATCTGCGGCAGCCGGAGCAGCGTCAAATGCAGCAAAGAACAGCACCGGAGAGCACGCCGGATCACAGGGAGCAGGACGGAAGGCGCCTGTTCAGAACAGAGCAGAATAAATTATGTGTGGTATTTGCGGATATCTGTCAAAACGGATCATTACAGAGCATGAGTTGTCGGTGATGAACGACACCATGAAGGAGCGCGGGCCGGATGATTCCGGGACGCAGCTTTGGGAGCTTCCGGGCGGCCGGACTCTTGGAATGGCACAGAGGAGACTCTCCATTCTGGATTTGTCCGAGCTGGGACACCAGCCGATGTCTACTCCGGACGGAAGGCTGAGTCTTGTTTACAACGGGGAGATTTACAACTACCGTGAGCTTCGGGAGGAGCTTCCGGAGTATTCGTTCCGGTCAAACTGTGACACCGAGGTGATTCTTGCGGCCTATCTGAAATGGGGCATCCGCTGTGTGGAGCACTTCAACGGGATGTTTGCATTTGCGCTCTATGACAGGGAGAGCGGTGAACTGTTTCTTGCCAGGGATCGTATGGGACAAAAACCGCTGTATTACTGGAAGAGCGGAGACCAGCTTGTATTTGCATCCGTGCTTGCACCGATTATGAAATGTCCTGGCTTTCAGGGGAAGATCCGGAAGGAGGTTCTTCCGCGGTTTCTGTTCCAGGAGTATATCAATGCGCCGGAGACCATCCTGGAGGATGTTTTTAAGGTGGAGCCGGGAACCGTGCTGACCTGGCATGATGCGACGTCGCGGATGACCATCTGCAGGTACTGGGATGTCTCAGAGCGCTATGAAGCGATGCGAAGAGAGCCGGTATCTGATTTCGGGGAAGCAAAGGAACAGCTGAAGGAGCTTCTTCGGAGTGCGGTCCGCCGCCGGATGATTGCGGACGTTCCGCTTGGAAGCTTTCTCTCCGGGGGATATGATTCCTCACTGATCAGTGCTATCGCACAGGAGCAGCTTGGAGGCACGCCTCTTCAGACCTTTTCCATCGGGTTTGAGGAAAAGGACTATGATGAATCGCCGTATGCAGCGGCAATCGCGGAATATCTCGGAACGGATCATACACAGAGAATCATCGGGGAGCAGGATCTTCTGGAGCTTGTTTCGGATCTGCCGAGGTTCTTCGATGAGCCGATGTCGGATTCCTCCCAGATTCCGACCATGCTGGTGTCGAAGCTTGCCCGGGAGAAGGTTACGGTTGCACTTTCCGGAGATGCAGGAGATGAATTCTTCTGCGGATACGGAATCTATGACCTTGTCAGGAAGGCGCAGGAGCTGGATGGGATCGGGCGTCTTGCACACGGAATCGGTCAGCTTCCCATGGGACACGGGAAGAAGCTGGAGGATTGTTATCCGTTCCGCGTGCAGGTGATATCGGCAAACCGGAATCCGAAGACCAGAACGCAGTTCGGCGCGGGAAGCTATGTGGAGCTTGCCGGCAGACTGGTACAGAGAAGTGAGGACGATCCCCTGCTGCCCGTCAATTATGAGACAGAGGACCGGTATCCTTCCGGGAACTGGCAGATTACCAGAATGCTGCTGGATATGGACACCTATCTTCCCGGGGATATTCTTGCCAAAGTAGACCGGGCGTCGATGAAGTATTCCCTTGAGAACCGCTGCCCGTTCCTGGATCCGGAGGTCATGCTGTATTCGTACCGTCTGGATCATGATCTGAAATATCACAGGGAAAAATCCGGCTGGTCGAAGAAATATATTCTGAAGCAGCTGGCCTGTGATTATATTCCGCGGGAGCTTCTGGAGAGACCGAAGAAGGGCTTTTCCGTTCCTCTTGGCAAGTGGCTGTCCGGGCCGCTTCGCGAACAGCTCCTGACCTATGGGAACGCACAGTTTCTGAAGGAACAGGGAATTTTCCGTCCGGAGGAGGTGACACAGCTGATTGCGAAGTTCCTTTCGGAGGGAGATAAGGGCGCCGGAACCGGACAGAATTATTCCGGACTTTTATGGAGCTTCTTTGTGTTCCAGCAATGGGCGGCGTACTGGAAGCTTGTGTGAAATGGGTAAAACGGGGGAGATATGATCATAATCAGAATGTCGGGGGGACTCGGCAATCAGATGTTTCAATATGCACTGTATTTGAAGCTTCGAAGTCTTGGACGGGAGGTCTGCTTCGACGACAAATCGCAGTATGACGAGGAGACATTCCGGAATTCCTCACAGAAGAGACGCCCGAAGCATCTGGATATCTTCGGCATCACCTATCCGTCAGCAGGCAAAGAAGAGCTGGAGAAGCTGACGGACGGTGCCATGGATCTTCCGAGCAGAATCCGGAGGAAGATATTGGGACGAAAATCGCTGGAGAAGAATGACCGGGATTTTATGTTTGACCCGTCCTTTCTGGAGGAAACCGAAGGGTATTTCTGCGGAGGCTTTCAGAGTCCCCGGTATTTTGCAGGAGCAGAAGAAGAGGTCAGGAAAGCGTTTACTTTCCCGGAGGAGCTTCTCTGTCCGAAGGAGGGGTGCTCCAGGCAGGAGCAGAAGATGCTGGAGCAGTCGGCCTCGTATGCGGAGCGAATCCGTAAGGCCAATTGCGAGGCGGCAGATCGGGGAGTGCCGGGAGGCGGAAGTGCATCGATTCACCTTCGCTTCGGAGATTATGTGGATAAAGGCGACATCTACGGCGGAATCTGCACGGACGCCTATTATGACACGGCAATCCGCTGCCTGAAGGAGCGGGATCCGGGAATGATTTTCTTCGTTTTCTCCAATGATGAGGAGAAGGCGGGAGAATGGATCCGGTATCAGGCGGAGCGGTCGGAGAACCTTGGCCGGGGGCATTTTGTCCTGGTCAAGGGCTGTGATGAGGATCATGGCTATCTGGACCTGTACCTGATGACCCTGTGCCGAAATCATGTGATTGCCAATTCGAGCTTTTCCTGGTGGGCATCGTTTATGTGTGACGCGCCGGATAAAATGGTCTTTGCCCCTTCCATCTGGAATAATCAGAAGGACGGAAGTGAGCTTGCAAGAACAGATATCTATGCGGATTTTATGCAGAGGATCAGCCCCCGCGGCACACGGCTGTCAGACAGGCCTTTGATTTCCGTCATTGTCACGGCTTATAACGTTGCTCCTTATATCGGGCGTGCGCTGGATTCTGTGTGCGGGCAGACCTGGAAGAATCTTGAAATCATTGCGGTGGATGACGGGTCATCGGACGAAACCGGTGCAATTCTGGACCGGTATGCGGCCGGCGACAGCAGAATTCAGGTTGTTCATACGGAAAATCGCGGTGTTTCCGCAGCAAGAAATGAGGGGATTGCCCATGCAAGGGGCGAATACATCGGCTTTGTAGACGGTGATGACCGGGCGCATCCTGCCATGTATGAAGCGATGATAAGAGGAATCCTTTCTTCGGGAGCCGACATGGCGGTTGTCCGATACCGGGAGGTATCGGCCGAAGAAACGCTGACCGATGCGGAGGAGCAGGTGGCATCATTTGACCCTGTTCTCCGGGCAAGTGTATTATTGCAGCAGAGGGATGCGGTGCAGTGCTTCATCCGCGCCGGAATGGCAGAGGAAGAGGGAAAGATTGTTCTGCGCTCTGCGGTGTGGAACAAGCTCTTTCACAGAAGACTTCTCCGGGACAACCGTTTTCCGGAGGGAACGAGCGCCGAGGACATCCCGTTTACCACCAGGGCGCTGTGTCTTTCGAAAAAGGTGCTCTGCGTTCCGGAGATCCTGTACGATTATGTGGTGAATCGCCAAGAGAGCATCATGAACACCGGAAGGGCGGAGCGCACACTGACCCAGGAAATCCCTGCATGGAGAACGCATCTTGAGCTCCTGAAGGAGAGCGGCCTTTCGGATCTTGCCGAGGAGTCGGAGTACTGGTTTTATCGCAGAATGCTCTCCTATGAAGAAGAGTACAGGCGCTGCAGTGAAACTGCAAAGGAAGCAAAGGAGCTTCAGGAACGGATTCTGAAGCACAGAGATCGGATTCTCGAGCTGGCGGAGGAGCATTCCTTCGGCAGGCGGGGGGACCGTGAGAGATTAAAGCTCTACGTGAATTCTCCCAGGCAGTATTTCCTGCTTTCGGATTTATATGAAAAGACGGTTGTGAACTGGAAGAATCGTCCGGATAAAACGTGACGGGCTTACCAGGAAAACGAAAAGACATGAACAAATGGTTGGATAACATCTGTGCAGGCCTGTTTTACCTTGGCCTTGCCGCTGAGATTCTGCTTGTAATCTGGGATAAGAGCAGCTGGACAAACCCGTATATGGGGCTGATCTGCAGAATGACCTTTCTGCTCTTTGCGGTCTGCTGTGCCTGCAGTGTAAGGAAGAGCACAATGACGGAAGACATTGTGTTTGCAATCGGTGTTCTGATCGGAGCCTTGTCCTGGCGCTTCGGCGGACGAAATGATCTGCTTCGGATCGTGATATTCCTGCGTGCGGCAGGGACGGTTTCGGTTCCGAGAGCAATGAAGGTGACCTTTGTTTCCAGCGTGCTGGGCTGCCTTGGACTTGTGGGACTTGCTTTTGCAGGCATCCAGGGACATCTGTATCAGACCTATGATTACGGACATGGGGTGGAAACCAGATGGGATCTGGGACTCGGACATCCGAATTCG
This sequence comes from Firmicutes bacterium CAG:791, assembly GCA_000431495.1. Classification (GTDB taxonomy): domain Bacteria; phylum Bacillota; class Clostridia; order Lachnospirales; family Lachnospiraceae; genus CAG-791. Next base: position 7,971 of record HF986528.1, read on the forward strand.
CTGCACTGCATGGCAGCCATGCTTCTGATCTTCGCTCTGTACCTGTTTGAGAAGAGGATGAAGCTGTACCTGTATGTGCTTCTCGGTGTCGGGAATGTGCTTCTGTACGGCCTGACGCGCAGCAATACGGCCTTTGCCATCTCCATGCTGGCACTCATGCTGTCCTTGATTCTTCACTATGGGAAGAAGCTGGCAGCAGGGAATGCCGTGTATTTTCTGGGGGAGGCTTTCCTGTTCGGAGGGCTGTTGTTTTCTGTTTTCTGCGGAATTTACCGGCCGTCTGACCATCGCCTTCTCGCAAAGCTTGATCACGTTCTGACCGGAAGGATTTCCTCCCTGTGGACGACAACCTTTCACGAGGGGACCCTGTCTACCTGGAAGTGGTTCGGGCAGCGTCTGAATGTCTGCTATTTTGACCTTGGGTGGCTGCGTGTGGTGTACTGGTACGGCGTCATCCCGGCAATTGTCATTATCGGCCTCACCTTTGCCCTTCTGGAGCATGCGAGAAAAACAAGGGACAAGGCAGCCTTTCTGCTGCTCCTTTGCTTTGGCCTGTATACGGTTTTCGAGGCGCATCTGGTGTCTGCCTATATCGGAAGAAATTACGCACTGTTTATTGCTGCCCTGTATCTGCCGAAGATGCTGGGAAGAACAGAACCCGCGAAGCGGTAAGAGAGGTAAGAATGAATCAGAAGAACAGAGTCGTTCAGGTCTATGGCCTGTGGCTGATTGACATGATCTGCATATCTGTCTCCTATTGGATTGCGACCAACCTTCGCTTTGCAGGGAACAATGACTGGGGAAGCAAAACGCTGCATTATGCGGTGCTGATTGTTTTCCTGCTGTTCTGCACGGTGTATGGCTTTTTTAACGAGTGGAATCGGGATTTTCTCCGGCGGGGCGCCTTCCGCGAGCTGATGGCAATTCTGCAGTTCAACGGCGTGATGATTCTGGTATCGCTGGCATTTGTCTTTTTCGCACGCTGGAGCTGGATTCTCTCGCGCCAGGTAATCCTGAATTTCATCTGGATCAATCTGGCGGTCATGTATACCGCGCACATCCTGTTCAAAAAGTTCCTGCGCCGGATCTACACAGATGACAAGCTCGTGACCAAGGTACTGGTGGTTGCACCGGCGGATCAGATTGATGAGACAATCACACGAATCCGAAACAACACGGATCTGTCCTTTCAGGTGGTCGGATCGGCCTCCGTGCGAAATACGAGGGATAAGAACGAGGAAGAGAAAAAGGCTTATTTCCGGGAAATGACGGAGAAGCTGACGCAGATTCCGTTTGATGAGGTCTTTATCAACACGCCGGGACTGACGCAGGAGGAGGTTCGGCCGCTGATTGACGGCTTTGAAGAAATGGGCGTTGTGTGCCGCTACAATCTGGATCTTCCGGATGTCGGGGGAACGACCACAAAGGTGGAAACCTTCGCGGATTACACGACCGTGACCTATACGCGGTTCCGTTCCAGCTATAAGCGGCTTCTGATCAAGCGGATGTTCGACATTCTGGGCGGACTGGTCGGACTTGCAATCACCGGAATTCTGACCCTGTTTATTGCACCTGCAATCAAGCTGGACTCTCCGGGACCGGTATTCTTCGCACAGACCAGAGTAGGCAAGAACGGCCGCCGTTTCAAAATTTATAAATTCCGTTCCATGTACCAGGATGCAGAGCAGAGGAAGAAGGAGCTGGAGCGGGAAAATGAAGTCAAGGGTCTTATGTTCAAGATGGACAATGACCCCCGCATCACGAAGGTCGGGGCCTTTCTTCGAAAGACCAGTCTGGACGAATTCCCGCAGTTTCTGAATGTTCTGAAGGGAGATATGAGTCTTGTCGGTACGAGACCGCCGACCGAGGACGAATTTGAGCAGTACGACGAGCATTATCGCCGCCGCCTGTCGATGACGCCCGGACTGACCGGCATGTGGCAGGTGAGCGGACGAAGCGAGATCTCGGATTTTGACGAGGTGGTGCGGCTGGATCTTCAGTACATCGACAACTGGTCTCTGACACTGGATTTCAAGATTCTGCTGCAGACCGTGATCGTGGTTCTCGGGCACAGAGGAGCAAAATGATGCACCATATCTGCATGATTGTTCCGGATCCTATGGTACACGGCGGAATTGCCGCTGTGACCTCAGGGTATTACGGAAGCCGTCTGGAGAGGGACTGCAGGATTACGTATGTGCAGTCCTACTGCGACGGGAGCAAGATGGATAAACTGAAAAAAGCACTGAAGGCATATGGGCAGTTCCGGGAGATCCTGCGCAAGGATCCGCCGGAACTTGTTCATATTCATTCTTCGTTCGGGCCGAGCTTCTTCCGCAAGCTCCCGTTCATTGAGATGGCAGCCCGAAAAGGGATTCCTGTGGTCAATCACATTCACGGATCGGCCTTTTCGGAATTTTATGAGAATGCGCCGGAATGGAAGAAGAGGCTGGTGCGGAAAACCTATGGGAAGTGCAGCAGGATGATTGTACTGACGGAGCACTGGAGGGAGGTCTTGTCGGTGACCTTTCCAAAGGAGAAAATTGTGGTCATTCCTAACTACAGTGTTCTGCATCCGGAGGTGATGGAGGAGGATTTCCGGAAACGGCGGAATGAGAACAAGCAGGTGCTGTATCTGGGTGTTCTTACGGAAGGAAAGGGAATGCGGGAGATGCCGGAGATCATCCGCAGAGTGACAGAAGAGGTTCCCGCTGCCACCTTCGTTCTGGGAGGCGTCGGGGACGAGGCTCTTGTGACAGAGGACCTTTCCGGGAAGCTCCGCACGGAGAATCTGGTTCTGCCCGGCTGGGTGCGCGGAGAGGAAAAGGAGAAGCTTCTTCGGGAGAGCATGGTCTTTCTTCTCCCTTCTCACATGGAGGCAATGCCGATGTCTCTTCTGGAGGCCATGGGCTACGGACTTCCGATGGTAACGACGAATGTCGGCGGGATTCCGAATCTTGCGGGAAACGGTCCGCAGGCAGTGCTGGCAGAGGCCGGCGATTCCGGAAAAATGGCGGAGGCAATCATTCGGCTTCTGTCAGATTCTGCGGCCTGGGAGGAGGCTTCAAAGGCTTCGTACCGTCGTGCGGAACAGGAATACAGCTTTGAACGGCATCTGGACGGACTGGAGAAGGTTTACTGGTCGGTGCTGGGAGAAACAGGAGAGCAGAAATGACGCAGGAAGCGGCGAGGAAAACAACGCAGAGGACAGCGGACGGAATGGAAAGGACTGCGGCGCTGGTCGGGGTGATTGTTCCCGTCTACAATGGAGAGAACTATCTGCAGGAGTGCATTGACAGTGTTCTTTCCCAGACCTTTCGGGATCTGGAGCTGTGGCTGATTGACGACGGCTCGCGGGACGGAAGCGGCGCGCTTTGTGACAAGGCGGCGGTGCAGGATACAAGGGTTCATGTCATTCACAAGAAGAACGAAGGGCTGATGGCAACCTGGATTCGCGGCGTCACGGAGTGCAGGGCTCCTTATCTGTGCTTTCTCGACTGCGACGACTGGCTGGAGCGCGACTGTCTGGAGAAGATGACGGCGAGCCTTGCGGGCGGCGATGCATCGGGAAAGCAGGTGATCTGCGGCGGCTATGTCATTGAAAGAGAATGGAATCACACGAAGGAGAAGAAGGGCAATGCCGCAGCTCCCGGAGTATATGAGGGAGAGCGCCTTCGAAGGGAGCTTCAGGAAAGACTCCTTGGAAACGAGAACAGGACCCTGATTCTGTCCCGTTGTATGAAGCTGTTCTCCAGAGAGCTTCTTCTGGACAATCTTCACTTCTGTGATCCGAAGATCCGGATGGGAGAGGATGTCAGCATCACCGTTCCTGTTCTTCTGGATGCAGAGCGCGTGGTGGTTCTTGCGGAGAACTATGATTATCATTACCGCTTTGTTTCGGATTCCATGGCGCATGGCTATGACGCCGGAATGTATGACAACATCCGGCGGCTTCTGGACATTCTCCACCGGGAGATGGAGGAGAAAAAAGTTCCGAACGGACACCTTCAGGCGGAGCAGGAATTCCTGTTTCTCTTCCTTCTGGTCCTGAAAAATGAGATGCGCAGACAGAACGTACCGGAGAGGGAGGTCGTCTCAAGGGTGCAGGAGCTGTGCCGGAGGGAGAATGCCGCAGAGCGAATCCGGAAATATGGAAAACCGATCCGGGATCCTGTGAACCGTCTTCTTTCTTTTGTCATGAAGAAGCCCTCCGGTCTGCGGATCCGTGCGGTGCGGAGCGTGTTCCTTCTGCAGGCAAGGGGCAGCAGGAAGACGGAACAGTGACAGGTGATTTCAGAATGAAGAAGATCAGTATTATCATTCCTGTGCATAATGCAGAGAAGACGCTGGATCTTGCCGTGCAGAGTGTGCTGCGGCAGACGGTGCGAAGAAGGGACGGAATCTCGCTGGAGGTAATTCTGGTGGATGACGGCTCGAGTGATGCGAGCGGAAACCTCTGTGACCGGTATCGAAAGGAGCCGCAGCCGGAAGCCGGTTCCTGTGGGCCTGTCACGTTCCGTGTCATTCACATGGAGGATGAGGGTGTTTCGGAGGCGAGAAACCGTGGCCTTGAGCGGTCAGAGGGCGATTTCATTACCTTTCTGGACGCAGACGATGCTATGGAGCCCGGAATGCTGGAATGTCTGTATAAGCTCCATGAGAACACAGGGGCTTCGATCTGCGGCTGCGGCTTCCGGAGTGTGACACCGGAGGAAGCAAGGGCAGAGGAGCAGGCGACAGAAGTGCAGAATGATGCAGAGATGCTGCCTCGGATCCTGAACGGAGCAGCGATTGTGAAGGATGCGGTTTTTCTTCGGGACACCAGGGTATGGAGCAAGCTTTTTACAAAAGAGCTCATCGGAAACCAAAGATTTCAGAAGGGACTGACGATCGGAGAGGATATGCTGTTCGTTGTGTCACTTATCCGGGAGGATACTGTCTATGCACTTCTGGAGCAGAAGAAGCTGTACCGGTATACGGTCAATCCGAAGGGAGCGATGGAACGGCCTTTTACGCCCTCTTACATGGATCAGATCCGGTGCTGGGAGGAGGCGGAAAGGGTTCTGGACAGAAATCTTCCGGAGCTTCTTAAAGACAAGGAGGCACGGGCAAGACTCGGAGCACTGCAGATTGTCTCGGATGTTCTGACGGCCTCCAAGATCGCAAAGCTCCCGAAAGAGGAGCAGGCAGGATACGAGGAGGAATTTCGGCTGTGCCGGGATAAGCTGCTGCAGCACCGGAAGCTTCCGGGAGCAGTTTCGGGAATTCCCTTTGATTATCGGATAAAATCATTTCTGCTCGGGAGACTTCCCGGCATTTACAGGAGATTGTATGAGTGAGATTTCGCTTTATATGCATGCAGGCAGCGGAAATCATGGCTGCGAGGCAATTGTGGATTCCCTGGTCCGGATGATGCCGGTGGACCGGTTTACACTGATGACGAATTCGGCGGCGGAGGATGAGAAATATCTGCCTGCGGAGGTAAAGGCGAGAACCCGGATTGTAGAGGAGCAGCATCTTGCGGATCACGTTGCGGCGCATGCGTTTTACTATGCGCTTCGAAAGGTCACGGGAGATGAAGAATCCTTTCTGCGTTATCGCTTCCGGGCGCTGACCGGGAAAAATGCGCCGAAGCTTGCGGTTTCCATCGGCGGGGACAATTACTGCTACCCCATTATGACGAAGGATCTGATGCTGGCAAATTCCATGCTCTGCAGGCAGGGGACGAAAACGGTGCTTCTTGGCTGCTCCATAGAGCCGGAGCTCCTTCAGACAAAGGGGCCTCTGACCGAAGATTTGTATCGTTACGAGAAGATCATTGCAAGAGAGAGCATCTCTTTCGAAGCCATACGCAAGGCACTTTCCGAAGCGTATGGAGAAGAGGGGGTGTCAAAGGTGGTATCCTGTCCGGATCCTGCCTTCTCACTTCCTGTGGACGAGAGCGGACTTCCGGAGGATTTTGAGTCCGGGAATACGGTCGGCATCAATTTAAGTCCGATGGTGGAGGACTATGCGGCAGATCCTTCCGCGCCGCTTCGCAGCTATGCGGAGCTGATTCGCGAGATTCTTCGCTCCACCAACATGAAGGTGGCACTGATTCCTCATGTGGTCTGGGATCGGAGCAATGATTTCGCGCCTCTTCGAAAGCTTTATGAGATGTTCCGCGATACCGGGAGAGTTTGTCTGATCGAAGACATGTCTGCGGAGAAGTTAAAAGGCGTAATTGCCAACTGCCGGTTTTTCATCGGAGCAAGGACGCATGCAACCATTGCAGCCTATTCCACGATCATTCCGACGCTGGTGGTCGGCTATTCCGTCAAGGCAAGAGGAATCGCAAGAGACTTGTTCGGTACGGAGGAGAATTATGTTCTTCCCGTTCAGACGCTTAAGGATCCGCAGCAGATGCTGGAGGCTTGGAACTGGCTTCTTGCCAACGAGGACCAGATCCGTTATGAGCTTGCAGGTGGTGCCTCCCGATTCCGTGCGGAAACCGGCAGAAACGCAGAGGAGCTTCACAAGGTGATTCATGGACAAGCATAAGAAAAATAACGCAGCCGGAAGGGTACGGCTGGCAGAGAGAAATATTGCATTCGGATACCTCGGACAGGCAGCAACCGCGCTGATGTCCTTTGTTCTCCGTACGATTTTCATCCGGCATCTTTCCGAGCAGCTTCTCGGTGTCAATTCGCTCTATACGAATATTCTGTCCATTCTGTCGATGGCAGAGCTTGGCATCGGAACGGCGCTGAACTTCGCACTCTACCGGCCCGTGGCCGAGGAAAATACAGAAAAGATCAAGTCCTACATGAAGATGTACCGGAAGGCATACACGGTCATCGCACTGGTGGTGGCGGGGATCGGACTTGCAATTGCACCCTTCCTGAAATATCTCATCAAGGATCCGGGCTCCATTACCGTGCGGGAGATGACGGTTTATTATCTGATCTTTCTGTTCAATACGGTCAGCACATATTTTGTCTCCTACAAGTACAGCCTGTGCAATGCCGAGCAGCGCAATTACATTCAGACGAATATCAATACGATCACAAAGATCACGGTGACGCTTCTCCAGATGGCGGTGATCGTGCTCACCGGGAATTTCCTGTTCTATCTTCTGACCGATATGTTCGTGCAGCTTGCGCAGAAGATTTTCGTCTCCTGGTATCTGGACCGGCTGTATCCGTTTCTGCGGGATAAAAATGTGGAGCCATTGTCCAGGGAGGAGTCCGGAGAGGTCTGGAGAAAGACAAAGGCGCTCGTTCTGCACAAGGTCGGTGATGTGGCAAGACTGCAGACGGATTCGCTGATTATTTCCTCGTTTATTGCAGTTGCGATGTCCGGCATCGTGGACAATTACAACCTGGTCATCAATGCCGTGACGAACTTCGTCAACATCATTTTCAATTCGGTGATTTCGAGCTTTGGCAATCTCATTGCCACAGAGACGAAGGAACGGCAGTATGAGCTGTTCCAGGTATACCGCTTCTTTGCAAGCTGGGTATACGGCTTTGCGGTGACCGGCTTTTTCGTTCTGCTCACGCCGCTTGTACGGATCTGGCTTGGAGATGCCTGGGTTCTTCCGGCCTCTGCCGTGGCACTGATTCTGATTGATCTGTATTTCAAGGGAGACCGGATCGTGCTGTCCAATTACAAAACAGCGGCAGGTGTGTTTGAGCAGGACAAATATCTTGCGCTCATTCAGGGCGGCGTCAATCTGGTCCTGTCCATCTGGCTGGTACAGGAGATCGGACTTGCCGGCATTTACGTCGGAACGGTGATTTCGGGGTTGATTGCGAACTTGACCAAACCGGTCATTATTTACAGGGTTTGCTTTGGAAGGTCAAGCCGGTCCTATTTTGCAGAGTCGCTTCGCTATGCAGGGACGGTTGCGGTGCTTGCCGCAGGTCTGAAGCTTGTGGGGAACCGTGTGATGGCACAGCCGGCGATCGGAAGCTTTCTTCTGATGGTGGTGATCATTACGCTTGTCTTTAACGGCGTGTTCCTTCTTCTTTTCGGCAGATCCCGGGAATTCCGGTATCTGAAGCAGGTCGCTCTGAAAAAGCTCGGGAAGGTGTGAAAATGCAGGCAGAGAGAGAAACGATCCTTGAGAAAATGGCGGAGGAAGCCGGAAGAGAGCTTCATCAGCTCGCGCATCCGACGTGGAAAAGAAAGGCGAAGTCGGCAGCAAAGCGCCTTCTTGGCAGAAAGGAAGCGTCAGCGGACCTTCTGTTCTGGCCGGCGGGGCTTCTGCTTCTCGGACTTGTGGAAGCAGATCATCTTACGGAGGCAGAGGACTATCTGGACCTTTGGTTTGACCGCGGCATGCCGGTTGGCAATCCGGATGATGCCCTTGCCGGTGCGGTGATGCTCCGGCTCTTCGAAAGAACCGGGAAGGACAGATATCTTCAGGCGGCGGACAGGATCTTTGACTATCTGGAGCGCTGCAGGAGGGATCCGGAAGGAGCCATCGTTTATGGGCAGAGAAGCA
>HF986528.1:16521-45228 GCA_000431495.1 Firmicutes bacterium CAG:791
ACAGACGTGTCTTTTCTATTCGGAATATGCAAGAGTTACAGGAGAAAGGGGACGAGAAGCCATATCTCTGGCGGAGCGTCAGATGTCTCTTTTCCTGAAGAACGGGATGGATGAGAGAAGCGGGCTTCCTTATCACGGCTACGATGAGAAAAGCGGTGTCAAATTCGGAATCATCGGATGGGGAAGAGCTGTCGGATGGCTTCTTCTCGGACTTTCCGGAGAGAGCCTGCAGGAGATGGGAAACCCGGAAATTACGGCCCGGACGGAACGGATGCTCGGTGAAATTCTCGAAAGGATCCGGGAGGATCATCTTTTCTCCTGGCAGCTGGACTGTCTGGAGGGGCCTGCGGATACCTCGGCCACGGGGATGATCTGCTACAGTCTTCTTCAGATGAAGAAAACGGGGAGCAGCGAAAAGGTGAAGCGGGCTCTGGAGCAGGCGGCAGAAAAGCTGTTTTCGATGGTTTCGGAGGATGGAAAGATCGGACAGGCTTCGGCGGAGTGCACGGATTTTGCCCAGTACCGGCAGCAGTATGGGAATTATCCCTGGGGACAGGGAGCTGTACTTGCGTTTCTTGCGTGCTTTGTCCGAAAATGAATCCGGCCAGAAGTCGGGCTGCCTGTCTGGTGCAGAGGGGAAAGTTACTTTTTAATGCTTGCGCAGTCGTATCTGCGGCGTGAAAGGATCACATGATTATTGTTGAAGTGAAGGGCGGACTGGGAAATCAGATGCAGCAGTATGCGCTGTACTGCAAGCTGAGGAGCCTTGGAAAGGATGTAAAGCTGGATCTTTCCTGGTTCGATGAGGACAATCAGAAGAATATGCTGGCTCCGAGAAGCTGCGAGCTTCTGAAATTCCGGAATCTTCCGTTTGAGGAGTGCACGGAGGAGGAGAAAAAAGCGCTTCTTGGCAGCAGCTCTTTCTGGGGAAAGGCGGCAAGAAAGCTGCATCTGGGCGGGAAGGCAGCCGGAAAGCGGTTTACGGAGAGCCGGATGTATCATCCGGAAATTTTCGGACTGGAGGATGCCTATCTCGATGGTTATTTTGCCTGCACGAAATATTATGAGGACATCCTGGGAGAGCTCCGCAAGGTGTTTGTTTTTCCGGAGAGCGCAGAGCCTGCCGTGAATGCGGCAAACCAGGCGGTCATCACGGAAATGGAGGATGCATACACCTTTTCCTGTGCCGTGCACATCCGGAGAGGGGATTACCTGGATCCGGAAAACGCACCCCTCCTTGGAGGAATCTGTACGGAGAGCTATTATCAGGGAGCCATTGATTTCCTGGAGCGCGCTGTGGAGGCTGCAAGGAGCGGAAGGAGAATTCATTTTTATGTCTTTTCCGATGATCCGGGCTTTGCACATGCCTGCCGGTTCGGCAATCTGGGCGAGGAGATCACGGTGTGCGACTGGAATAAAGGGGAGGACAGCCTGCTGGATATGCAGCTGATGATGCACTGCAACGGTGTGATCGCAGCAAACTCTACCTTTTCGTTCTGGGGAGGGCGGCTGAATGCCAGAGAACCGAAGATTCTGATCCGTCCGCTTCGTCACCGCAACAACCAGATTCCGGATCCGGAAGCAATGCGTGACTACTGGAAGGGCTGGACACTTGTAGATACGGATGGAAAGGCGCTATAATCATGGCTTGGAGAGTTCTGAAATTTGTGAGAGGAAACAGGAAATGGGAAAGATTATTTTAACCGGTGACCGTCCGACGGGGCGTCTTCACATCGGACATTATGTAGGATCTCTGCGCCGTAGAGTGGAGCTGCAGAACGGCGGCGATTACGACGAAATCAATATCATGATCGCAGATGCACAGGCGCTGACGGACAATGCGGACAACCCGGAGAAGGTGCGCAAGAATATCATCAACGTAGCATTGGATTATCTGTCTGCGGGAATTGACCCGGAGAAGACGACGATTCTGATTCAGTCGCAGATTCCGGAGCTGACGGAGCTGACCTTCTACTATGCCAATCTGGTGACAGTGGCAAGACTTCAGAGAAACCCTACGGTGAAATCGGAGCTTGGCATGCGCGGCTTCGGCGGCAGCATTCCTGTCGGCTTCTTCACCTATCCGATTTCACAGGCAGCGGACATCACGGCGTTTAAGGCGACCACGGTTCCTGCAGGCGAGGACCAGGAGCCGATGATTGAGCAGACGAGAGAAATCGTCCGCAGCTTCCATCATACGTACAACTGTGAGGTCCTCGTGGAGCCTGAGATTCTGCTTCCGGAGAATCAGGCATCCATGCGCCTTCCCGGAACAGACGGCAAGGAGAAGATGAGCAAGTCTCTCGGCAACTGTATCTACCTGTCCGAGGAGCCGGATGATATCAAGAAGAAGGTCATGAGCATGTTCACGGATCCGGATCATCTCCGGATCGAGGATCCCGGAAAGATCGAAGGCAATACAGTCTTTACGTATCTGGATGCGTTTGTAAAGCCGGAGCATTTTGAAGAGTTCCTTCCGGACTATGCAAATCTGGATGAGCTCAAGGATCACTACCGCCGCGGCGGACTTGGCGACGTGAAGGTCAAGAAGTTCCTGAACAGCGTTCTTCAGACAACGCTGGAGCCGATCCGGAATCGCCGTCATGAATATGAGAAGAATATTGATTATGTTTACGAGGTTCTGAAGAAGGGCTCCGAGAAGGCGGAGGAAACTGCTGCGAATACCCTTCATGAAGTCAAGGAAGCGATGAAGATCAATTACTTTGATGACAAGGAGCTGATCCTGCAGCAGCAGAAGGAATTCGATGAGGCTGCAAAGGAGAGAGAGGCACTGGAGGCCCGCAAGGCGAGAAGCCGTGCAGCAGCGAAAAAGGCCTGAGAAGGAAGATCGGAGTAAGAGGTTTTAAGTTAAGAAGGCTTGATAAGAAACCTGATTTCAGAAAGTCAAATGATCACAGGAGGAGACAGGCAATGAAGATTCTTGTAACAGGCGGTGCAGGTTTTATCGGAAGTCATACCGTAGTGGAGTTGCAGAATGCAGGGCATGAGCCGGTCATTCTGGACAATCTCTACAACGCAAGTGAAAAGGTTCTCGGACGAATAGAAGCCATCACAGGGAAGAAGGTTCCCTTTTATCAGGTGGATATCCGTGACCGCGAGGGTCTGAACAAGGTATTTGATGCGGAAAAGCCGGAGGCAGTCATTCACTTTGCAGGGCTGAAGGCTGTCGGCGAATCGGTGAAGAAGCCGTGGGAGTACTATGACAACAACATCACAGGAACCCTGACTCTGGTGGATGTGATGCGTCAGCACGGCTGCAAGAATATTATTTTCTCCTCATCGGCAACGGTATACGGCGATCCTGCTTTTGTACCGATCACGGAAGAGTGCCCGAAAGGACAGTGCACGAACCCTTACGGCTGGACGAAGTCCATGCTGGAGCAGGTTCTGACAGACATTCAGTTTGCAGATCCGGAGTGGAATGTGATTCTGCTTCGCTACTTCAATCCGATCGGTGCGCATAAGTCCGGAACGATGGGCGAGAATCCGAACGGCATTCCGAATAACCTGATGCCTTACATCACACAGGTTGCTGTCGGCAAGCTGGAGAAGCTTCACGTATATGGCAACGACTATGATACTCCGGACGGAACCGGTGTCCGTGACTATATCCACGTGGTTGATCTTGCAAAGGGTCATGTCTGCGCACTGAAGAAGCTTGCTCCCGGATCCGGCCTCAGCATTTATAACCTGGGAACCGGAGTTGGCTACAGCGTACTGGATATCGTGAAGAACTTCGAAGAGGCAACCGGAATCAAGATTCCGTACGTCATTGACGGAAGGCGTGCGGGCGACATTGCTACCTGCTACTGCTCTGCGGCAAAGGCAAAGGCAGAGCTTGGCTGGGAAGCCCAGTATGGAATTCGCGACATGTGCGAGGATTCCTGGAGATGGCAGAGCCAGAACCCGAACGGATACGATGACTGATCGGATCGCATAAGCAAACAGGGAATAAACATCAGCGAATGAGAACGGGCGAAAAGCGAGCGTGAAAATACCGCTTGATTTTTCGCCCGTTTTTTGTACATGATACTGAGTACAGGTTATTGGCAGCAGGAAGCGGATATCCGGAAATGGCAGGATAAACAATGTTTCGATTATGGGCAAAGGAATGGGACGGGGGACACCTCCTCCGTGAGATTACAATAGAGGATGGCTCGGAGGAGACAAGAACCCATAAGGTCTTTCACGCATTGACCAGGGCTTGTCATGAATTCGATCTGCCGGAGCCGATCTGGCTGGATCAGAACATACGGGATTTTCAGAGACGAGCCAAGTGCCGCTTCTCGAAGGACAGCTTTGTGGAAGAGCTTCCCTTTGACTATCTGGAAATTGAAATTGTGGAAGAGGATCCGGATTTCTATGGATAGACAGATGAAAAGAAAAGCACCTGGTTCGGAAACTAAGAACGGAAAGCCCTTTGTACCGATCCGGACAAAGATCTTTGCAGGTTGTGTGACGATCGCTATTCTTACAGAAATGCTTGTATTTACCGCGGTATTCTCGACTTATCGGCAGAATGCAAGGAAGCAGTATTATCAGCAGACACAGCAGGCGATTACACTGCTCTCGGACAGCATGCGGAAAAACCTGGCAGAGATGGAAGAAGCATAAGGTGGGAAGCTATTTCTTCGGCTTTGTAAACGGGAAAGCGCAGTTCAATTTTGTCTGGGAATTCATCAAAAAGCTTCCGGATATTGACACCAGTCTGTGGATGCATGATATTTTCCATTCGGATTTTACCCCGTATGACACGGAGGAAATTGAGATCCTGAAGGACTGCAACAAGGATAAGAAAATTTTCTGACATTCATAAATAGGTAAAGGAAAACAGGATGAGCAGATACGAGGATGTTATTTATAAGATGACGGATACGCATCCGTTGTATTTTGATCTGGAGGTCCCGGAAAATGTGGAAAATCCGCCGCTGATTATGTGGATTCATGGGGGCGGCTGGAAGGACCTGAACCGGAAATGGAATCTGGTGTCCAATATGAGTGGACGCGGATATGCAGTGGCATCCATCGATTATCGTTATTCGGATGAAGATTGCTTCCCCGCGGATATTATAGACTGCAAGGATGCTCTCTGGTATCTGAGAAAGCACGCCGCAGAATATGGCTATGATCCGGAGAAAATGATAGTGGCCGGAGATTCCGCCGGAGGACATCTTGCAGAGTTGGTCGGAGTTTCCATCGGGAACCGGGACTGGGAACGGGAAGATGAGGCAGACTATGGCGTTTGCGCCGTGATCAGCTTTGCAGGGGCTGTCATGTTGAGAAATGATAAGCTCGGAATTGATAACAAGGTTCTTACACAACTGATTGGTGTGGATTCCAGGACCAAGACCTATCTGAGCCGGGTGCAGGCAGCAAGACCGGTCAATTATATCAATGGAACCGAACCGCCGTTTCTTCTGGTATATGGAACGGAGGATGAGTATGTGGCACCGCGAGATCCGAGAACGTTAAGAAACGCACTGGAAGAAGCGGGCGTTCCGGTTCACATGTATTACATTCCGGGCGGCCATCACGGCAATGCCGGAAAGCTGGTGGATGACATTGTCTGCGAATTCCTGGACTACTATGTGAAGAATGAGCCCACCGTTGTAATACCGGAGCTTCAGAAATGCCATGACCGCACCGTTCCGCTTACAGAGCGTTATATTGCAGCGGAGTGACGAGGGTGAGATTCGGAAGCGGATCAGGAAGAGGATGGAAGCTGCATATCGTTAAGCAGCTTCGCATCCTTTTCTGTGAGTGTGATGTCCAGCTTTACTCCCTCCGGAAGATATTCCACACGGCTGTCCGGATATTTCTTCTGCATTTCATTCAACAGGCCGCCGCAGGAGTAGGGGAGCAGGTAGGTGTGCTGCTCCTTTTTGCCATCGAGCGTCTGATCGAGCAGATCAAGGAGCGGCTCATACCCATCGCGGTTCCTTGCGGAGAAGTAAATGTGATCCGGGAACGAGCGAAGAACCGGAAGGTCTTCACAGAGATCTGCCTTGTTATAGACAACAAGAGTCGGAATGTCGGAGGCACCGATTTCATCCAGGGTTCTGCGGGTGACCTTCAGCTGCTCCTGCCATTCCGGGTCGGAATAGTCCACAACCTCCACGAGGAGGTCCGCATATTTCACCTCATCCAGGGTGGAGCGGAAGGCCTTTACCAATGTGTGCGGAAGGTCGGAGATAAAGCCAACGGTATCACTCAGAAGAAACGGAGAATGTCCGGGAATCCGGATGCTGCGCACGGAGGTGTCCAGCGTGGCAAAGAGCATGTCCTTTTCCAGTACGGTTCTGTCCTGGGCAGAGTCGGAAGGATTCGGACACAGGGACAGCAGACCGTTCATCAGAGTGGATTTTCCGGCATTGGTGTAGCCGACAAGAGAAACGAGCGGAAGGCCGCTCCGGAGTCTGCGGCTTCTCTGTGTGGAGCGCTCCTTCTCCACCTCCTTCAGCTGACGGTTGATTTCTGCAAGCTGGTGCTCGATGTGACGACGATCGAGCTCCAGCTTTTCCTCTCCGGCACCTTTGTTGGAGAGGCGGCCGGAGCCTCCGCCCTGGCGGCTTAGGTTCTTGCGCATGCCGACGAGTCTTGGCAGCATATACTGGAGCTGCGCAGACTTCACCTGAAGCCTTGCCTCGCGGGTTCTTGCCCTTGTGCTGAAAATCTGCAGGATGATGCCGGTGCGATCCATGACCTCAGTATCCAGAAAATCCTCGAGATTCCGGACCTGCATGGGAGTCAGGGACTCCTGAACAATCACAATATCCGCATCGTCCGCAAGGACAGCGGTTTTGATTTCCTCTACCTTGCCGCGGCCGAACAGAGTCTTCTGTGTGACGACCGGCGCATTCTGGACAATGGAGGACGTCACCTCCAGATCACAGGCCTCTGCAAGCTGCGCAAGCTCCTTCATGGAGGAGAGGTAGCGCTCCGGCGACTTTTCTGTATTCAGGCCGACGAGGACGGCTCTTTTCTTTTCGGCTGACGGCTGCAGTTCAATCATTTCTGTTTTCCTTTAAATCTTTTATTCCTTATGTTGCAATACATAGCATTCGTATTTGTCAGATGTTCTTATTAGATCACAAATGTTGCAAAAATCGAACACACTTTGAACACAATTATCCAGTATACTCAGAATTGTTTTAAAGGAAACCAATCGAGAAATCAGTTTGAGAAGCATTTCGCAATATATTTCGGAATGAATCAGTGATAGATTGAGCAGGAAAGTGAGGTATCTACCATGTCGGATGAATTCAATGAGAATCTGAATCAGAACAACAATGGAGCAACCGGGCAGACCGGAAACGGAAATTATCAGTACCACAGCAGTTATTCGACCGGATATCAGTCAAACGGCAGCGGCGCCTCTTACCAGGCGGGCGGAAACGGTTCGTATGATCCGAACGGAAACGGCGGAAAGAAGCGTGGCGGGAAGAAGCATGGCGGTATGGCGGTCATTGCGGTTCTTCTTGCGGCGGCAGTCGGTGTAGCCGGCGGCTTCTATGCCAGAGATCTGATGCAGGGAGAGACTCCTGCGAAGACGGAAGAGAGCGCTGCCTCGGGAAGCACCGAGGAGAACAAGAGCCTTGCGGAGGCTTCGGAGAACGCATCGGATTCTTCTGAGAGCAACGGGACACAGAAGAAGGCAAGCGATGAGCTCAAGACTACTACCGGCTCTGCGGTTGTGACAGATGTCACGCAGGTCGTTGAGGATGTTATGCCCTCTGTAGTATCGGTCTACAACAATTTTACCCAGACCACACAGTACTTCTTCGGACAGACCTATGCGCAGGAAGGAACCTCCACGGGTTCCGGTATCATCATTGCGAAGGATGAGGACAACGGAGAGCTTCTGATTGCAACGAACAATCATGTGGTAGAGGATGCGGACAGCCTGGAGGTTCAGTTTATTGATGAGTCCACGGCAGAGGCGAAGATCAAGGGAACGGATGCCGGAAATGATCTGGCGGTCATCGCCGTCAAGCTGAAGGATATCGACAGTGACACGATGAATCAGATTGAGGTAGCTACTCTCGGGGATTCGGATGAGCTGAAGATCGGCGAGCCGGTGGTTGCAATCGGCAACGCTCTTGGTTATGGACAGTCGGTTACAACCGGTGTTGTCAGTGCTCTGGAGCGTGAGCTTCAGGTAGAGAACGTATCCGGAACCTTTATTCAGACAGATGCAGCCATTAACCCCGGAAACTCCGGCGGTCCCTTGGTTGACTTAAACGGCAACGTGATCGGCATCAACTCCAGTAAGATCGGCGGAGAAAAGGTAGACAGCATGGGCTTTGCCATTCCGATCTCCAGAGCCGTTCCGATCATTGAGGACCTGATGAATCAGAAGACCAAGGAAACCGTGGCTGAGGAAGACAGAGGCTATCTTGGAATCAGCGGTGTCAGCGTGACCAGCCAGGTTTCCAGTGCATACAGCATGCCGCAGGGCGTGTACATTGCGCAGATCATCGATGGCGGCGGAGCTGCAGATTCGGACCTTCAGAAGGGTGATATCATTACGGCAATTGAAGGAACGTCGGTTACCGATATGGAAACTCTGCAGAAGCAGCTGACCTATTATGCAGCCGGTGAGACGATCAAGCTTACCATCGAGAGACAGGATGGCACGGGAGCTTATGACAAGCAGACGGTTGAGGTAACTCTTGGAGATAAGAGTGCTATCGAGAACTACGAGGACAGCCAGAGTTCCCAGAAGAGTCAGAGCAATAAGCACAGCTTCGGCTACAACAACGGGAAGAATTCGGAGGATAGCTCCTCGGAGAGCACGGAAGAGGATTCCGACAGTCAGGACAGCAGTAAGCAGGCAGAAAACGGACAGGGCAGCACGGAAGAAGCAGAGTCCGGTCAGTATTATTCCTTCCCCTTCGGAGATCTCTTCGGACGGAACTAAGACAGAGAGTGACCGGGGAGAAAATCCGGGTCACAGAATATAAGCGATAAAAGAAAAGGGTGCCGCAGCGCGGATCGGAGAAAATCCGAAAAGCGCTGCGGCCCCTTTTTTACTCGTTTGTTCTGTGAAATTGTGACGGGAAACGGAACTTCGAAAAAGCTCCTCAGAATTCCAGCTCGGTTCCGGTCAGAAGGCGATATGCCTCGAGATACTTGGCAATGGTCTTGTCAATAACTTCCTGAGGAAGATTGTAATCGCTGTCCGGATTCGCCTTCAGCCAGTCACGTACGAACTGCTTGTCAAAGGAGGGCTGGGAATGACCGGGCTCGTAGCCTTCTACCGGCCAGAAGCGGCTGGAGTCGGGAGTCAGCATCTCATCGGCAAGAATAACCTCGCCGTCCTCATTCAGACCGAATTCAAACTTGGTATCGGCAATGATGATGCCTCTGGTGCGTGCGTAATCGGCACACTTGACATAAAGGGCAATGGTTGCGTCCTTGATCTTCTTTGCATATTCCTCACCGTGGCCGGGGAATGCCTTCTCAAGAACTTCAATGCTCTTCTCGTAGGAGATGTTCTCGTCGTGATCACCGATTTCTGCCTTGGTGCTGGGAGTGTAGATCGGCTCAGGCAGCTTGTCGCATTCCTTCAGGCCTTCCGGAAGCTGAATGCCGCAGACAGTGCCGTTCTTCTTGTAGCTTTCCCAGCCGGAGCCGGTGATGTAGCCGCGCACGATGCACTCGATGGGGATCATGGTCAGCTTGCGGCACAGCATGCTGCGTCCGCGGAACTCCTCCGTGCGGAAGAACGCAGGCATATCATTTACATCTACACTGAGCATGTGATTCGGGATCACATCTTTGGTATAGTCAAACCAGAAACGGGACATCTGGGTCAGAACCCGGCCCTTGTTGGTTACCTTGTTCTTCAGAATTACGTCAAATGCAGAGATACGATCGGTGGCATACATGATCAGAGAATCGCCGATGTCGTAAATCTCGCGTACTTTTCCTTCCTTGACAGGACTAAACTGCTCCATGTGTTCCTCCTTATGTGCCGCAGCGCGGCAGTACTGAATGATTCGCCACAGTTAAAAGTATAGAAGGTTCAGAAAGTTCGGCAAGCTTTTTTGCAAAACTCCTGTGCCGAAAATAACGGTGAAATTACTGTCATATTTTTGTAAAATTAACAAGAGGACATCGAAATACGAAAAGAAGCGGGAAATCAGAGCATGAAAAATACAACCATCGGCATTCTGGCACACGTGGATGCCGGAAAGACAACGTTATCGGAGAGTATCCTGTTTCAGACGGGAGCAGTAAAAAAGCGGGGACGCGTGGATCATGGCGACGCGTTTCTGGATACGGATGAAATGGAGAAAAAGCGGGGGATCACGATTTATTCGAAGCTTGCAAGATTTCGGATCGGTGATCGTCCGTTTACCATTCTGGACACGCCGGGCCATGTGGATTTTTCTCCGGAGATGGAGCGCGTGCTGCGCGTTCTGGATGCAGCGGTGCTGGTGGTCAGTGCCGCAGATCTTACCGCGCAGCAGGGTGCGGATCCGCAGGTGAGAGTTCTGTGGAAGCTTCTGCAGCATTATGAGGTTCCTGCTTTTCTTTTTATCAATAAGATCGATCAGCTGCTGCCGCGGGTTCCAGAAGGGGAAAAGGCAAAGCCTGCGGAAGTGCAGGACGTCTGTGAAAAGCTGTTCGGGCTTCTTCGAAGCGATCTGGGGCAGGGGCTTGTCCGGTTTGATGAGAGGCAGATCTGCGAGGACAATGAAGAAGGGATCGCAGTCTGTGATGATGCTCTGATGGAGCGCGTGCTGGAGAGCGGTCACGTGGAGCAGGCGGATGTGAGCCGTCTGATTCGGGAGAGGAAACTCTTTCCTGTCTACTGCGGCAGCGCCCTGAGAAACGAAGGAACGGAGGCTCTTCTGGAGGGACTGTCGCTGTTTACGGGAGAAGCAGTTCCTGCAGCTTTTTCGGAGGAGCAGGAAGAGAATCTGCCGTTTGGTGCGTTTGTCTATAAGATCACAAGAGAAAACGGGACAAGGCTCACCTGGATGAAGATCACTCAGGGCACGCTTTCCGTAAGGGACAGTGTGCGGGAAGTCATGCCGCAGGCTGGAAATATGCTGTTTTCTTCGGAGCAGGGATCCCTGGCCCTGGATGGTACAGAGGGAATGGAGGATGCCGATGAGACTTCCCTGCAGGAGCGGGAGACCTCAGAGAAGATCAGCGAGCTGCGCCTGTATTCCGGTGACCGGTATGAGGTCAGAACCAGCGTCTGCGCAGGAGAAATTGCAGCGGCAGCAGGGCTTTCCTATACCTCCGCGGGAGATGGCCTCGGCGTGGAGGAGAACAGGAAGGAAGAAATCCTGACGCCGATTATGACGAGCAGCGTGACCGCGACAGACCGCTTCGGAAAGCCGGTGGATGATTTTACGCTGCTGAAGGCTCTTCGGGAGCTGGAGGAGCAGGAGCCGATGCTCCATGTCGAAAAGGAAGAAGAAACCGGAGACATCACCGTTCGGATTATGGGGGCGGTGCAGATTGAGATTCTGAAGAATCTTCTCCGCGAGAAGAACGATCTTCGTGCAGAGTTCGGCCCGGGCAGCATTGTCTATCAGGAAACCATCCGGCGTCCGGTGGAGGGCGTAGGTCACTTTGAACCGCTGCGGCATTACGCGGAGGTCCATCTTCTTCTGGAGCCGGGAGATGCGGGAAGCGGGATCACGTTCGAGAACCGCTGCATTCCGAATACGCTGGAGCGCAACTGGCAGAACCTGATTCTCTCGCAGCTGGCAGTAAAGAGCTTCAAGGGGGTGCTTACCGGTTCGGGACTCACGGATGTGCATATCTGCCTCCTCGGCGGAAAGGCCAATAAGAAGCACACCTCCGGCGGTGATTTCCGGAAGGCGGCATACGCGGCTGTGCGGCAGGGCCTGATGATGGCAGAAAATATTCTGCTGGAGCCGGTTCTGAATGTGACGCTGGAAATTCCTTCGGAAAATGTGGGCCGGGCGATGACGGACATCAGTCAGATGCACGGCAGGTGCCAGCCTGCGGAGTTTCGCGGTGAAGAGGCGGTTCTGGAGGGATCGGTGCCAGCCTCGGAGCTTGGCGATTATGCGGCGCAGGTTGCGGGCTACACAGGAGGGAGAGGCCGGCTGTCGGTATCCTGGAAGGGGTATGAGCCGTGTCATAACGCCAGAGAAATCATCGAAGAGAAGAAGTATGATCCGGATACGGACCGCAGGAATCCTACCTGGTCCGTGTTCTGCTCCCATGGAGCAGGGACCGTGGTTCCTTGGGACAGGGTTCGGGATTATATGCATGTGGACACCGGCTGGAAGTCGGAGCCGGAGGATTCGTCCTCAAAGGCAGCGTATCGTTCGGATGATTATTACACCTTTACGGGCACCCACACAGAGGAAATCGAGCTGGATCGCCCCGAGGATGGAGTGGAGAAGGATCACTCTGCACATCGGGAAAAGAGCAGGGATTTCAGAGAACGGCAGCAGGCCTTTCGCTCGGAGGAGGATGAGCTGAAGAGAATTTTTGAGAAAACCTACGGGCCGGTCAAAGAGCAGCTGCGTCATCCGGACAATGTGAGGAGAGGAACCGTGCTCCCTTCGGAGGAAGCGGGAAACGAAGAAGCGGTGCAGGGGATTTTGGCGAAAGCGGTGCAGGGGATTTCGGCGGAAGCGGCACAGGGAAACGGGAAAGCTGCGGGAAGCGAGGCTTCCGCACGATCCGCGAAAAAGGCTGCCCGTAAGGAAATTCAGGAATTCCTTCTGGTGGATGGCTATAACATTATTTTCGCCTGGGAGGAGCTGAAGGAGCTGGCACAGACAGATATCAAATCCGCCAGAGACCGCCTTCTGGAGATCCTGTCCGATTACGCCGGATATTCCGGTGTCAATGTCATAGTGGTCTTCGATGCATACCGGATTCCCGGAGGTAAAGGAGAGGTTTACCGGCATCATAACATCGATGTGGTTTATACCAAAGAAGCAGAAACGGCGGATCTTTACATTGAGAAGACCGCGCACCGGCTGTCGAAGAACAACCGCGTCACGGTGGCAACGGGTGATTTCGTCGAGCAGGTTATTATTTTCGGTGCGGGAGCCTTTCGGCTCTCGCCGAGAGGCCTTCTGGAGCAGATTCTGTTTGCAGCCGCTGAGCTGCGGGAGAAATATCTGACAGATTGAGAATGAGGAAAAGTATCATGCAGGAAAGACGATTCTCAAACAGGGAGCTGTGTGCGCTGATCGTGCCGCTCCTGTTCGAGCAGTTTCTGAATTTACTGGTCGGAATGGTGGACATGGTCATGATTGCCGGTGCGGGAGAGGCGGCCATGTCCGGTGTTGCCATTGTCAATGAGATCAACAATCTGGCCATTCAGGTGCTTGGCGCCATCGGAGGCGGCGGTGCGGTGATCATTTCCCAGTATCTGGGCTTTCGTGACAGGAAAACCGCCAATAAAGCGGCCAGCCAGCTGTTCACGCTGACGATTCTGATTTCGGTTCTGATCGGAGCGGTATGCGTCATTTTCCATTCCCCGATTCTGGAGGCACTGTATGGGAGTGTAGAGGCCGATGTCATGGAGAGTGCGAAAACCTATTTCTGGATCACGGCACTCTCGTTTCCGTTCCTTGGGCTCTACAACAGCGGAACGGCGATTTTTCGTTCGATGGAAAAAACAAATGTGACGATGTATGCATCCATCCTGATGAACGGAATTAACCTGGTCGGGAACTATATCGGTGTTTACCTGCTGCATCAGGGAGTAGCCGGCGTGGCGGTTCCGACACTTCTCTCGCGAATAGCGGCAGCTGCGCTGATGATGGGACTTTGCCTTGGAAAACGTTATGAGCTTCATGCGAGGCTTCCGGAGATTCTGCACTGGGATTCGTTCATTCAGCATAAGATCATTTCCATTGCACTTCCGAACGGAGTGGAGTCCGGAATGTTTCAGGTTGGAAAAATACTGGTCTCTGCTATCATTGCAACGTTTGGGACGGCCCAGATCGCGGCCAATGCGGCGGCAGGAGGGCTGACTTCGCTTTGCTACACAACGGAGTGCGCCATGCAGCTTGCGATTGTAACGGTGATCGGGCAGTGCGTCGGAGCCAATGACTATGAGGAAGCCCGCTATTATGTGAAGAAGATGATGGGGATTGCCTGGGCGCTGGCGATTCCGTCCAATGCGCTTCTGATGGCGATTTTCCCGTATGCCATCCGGATCTACAGTCTGTCCGCGGGAACCGAACAGATTGCAAGGACCATCACACTGATGGAATGCGTGGCAATTGCGTTTATCCATACGCCGGCCTTTGTGCTTCCCTGCGCGCTCCGGGCTGCCGGAGATGCAAGGTACACCATGATTTTCGGTGTGATTTCCATGTTCCTTGCCCGCGTTGGCTGTGCCTGGCTTCTGGGACAGGTGTTCGGCCTGGGTGTTGTGGGAACCAGAATTGCCATGTACGTGGACTGGAGCCTTCGGTCTGTCTTTTTCCTCTGGAGATTCCGAAGCGGAAAATGGACGAAGTTCCGCGTGGTGGGAAAAACGAGCTGAGGACCTGTGTTTGAATTGTTACAAAAAATCTGTTGAATTGTAACAAAAACTCTTGCGTGCGGGTTGCGATTGACTTACAATTTGTTGTGTTAACCGAACAAGTCAATTACCACATCTTGAAGAATCTGCTGAATTCGGAATCATCTTCCGGATTTCCTGAAGGGGTTCGGAGGATGCCTGCAGCGGGGACATGCCAATGTGCTGCTATGTCAACTCTATTGAAGAACAGGGACGGGACCACGTTTCCAGTATTTTGCTCGAGGATCAGTATTTTGATTCCGAGGTGAATTTCTGCCGTGTATATGCGACAGATATTCTGCAGTATCTGGAACGCATTCTTCTTCGCGGAGGAATCTCCTATTTTGTAAAAGAAGAGAATTCGTCATTTTTGTCAAAATTATTCAGCATGCATCGAAGCGGCTTTATTGTTCGGATTAATTGCCGCGATATGGAAAAAGCTATGTATCTGACGGAGAATCTGCGTGGGATAGAGATCCTCGGCAGAATTCCGGAGGAGGAATGGACCCCCAGACGGGAGAGACTCTGGCGGGAAGAACGAGAACGGGAAGAACGGTATTATTATCGTGAGAGTGAATGGAGAGACCAGAGCTATTACTATGAAAGAACGCAAAGAGCGTGAGAACGGTCGTGCACAAGTACGTGAAAAAGGTCATGCAAAGGACCGGATCCAAGAACGTGAAATAGGTCATGCAAAGGATCGGACCAAAGAACGTGAAATAGCACATACAGGTAAAAAGAAGAAATCGGCCTGTCCGTATTCTTCAAAATGCGGCGGCTGCACCATGATTGATCTTCCAATGGAGCAGCAGCTTTTGAAAAAGAAAACCTGGGTAGAGGAGTGCATTGGGGCCTTCGGGCCTGTAGAGCCGGTGATCCGGATGAAGAATCCCTACCGCTATCGCAACAAGGTGACCAGTATTTTCGGACTGGACCGCAAGGGACATCCGGTCTGCGGCGTGTACCGCGCAAGGTCCCGTGAGATTGTTCCAGTGAAGGACTGCCTCATTGAGAACAAGAGGGCAGATGAGATTGTACAGGACATTTACGGACTTCTGGCATCCTTCAAGCTGCGCGTTTATGATCCGGTGACGGGTCTTGGCGTTGTAAAGGCCGTGCAGATCCGGAGCGCGCATGTAACAGGCGAGCTTCTGGTGACGATTGTGACGGCGGGACCGGTCTTCCCGTCCCGGAACAATTTTACAAAGGCACTTCTAAAGCTTCATCCGGAGATTACGTCCGTTGTTCAGAACATAAAGGACAATGACAGCTCCATGATCCTCGGAACCCGTGAAAAGGTTCTGTATGGGAAGGGCTATATTACCGATGAGCTTTGCGGAAAGAAATTCCGAATTTCTTCCAGATCCTTCTATCAGGTAAACTCCGTTCAGACGGAAAAGCTTTACAATATTGCGATCGATGCGGCAGGACTTACCGGGAAGGAACGGATTCTGGATGCATACTGCGGAATCGGAACCATCGGAATCTGCGCAGCAGACCGCGCAAAAGAGGTGCTGTCTGTGGAGCTGAACCCGGATGCGGCCCAGGATGCGGATGCCAATGCCCGTCTGAACGAGCTCTCCAATGTCACGGTTTATGCGGAGGACGCAGGCCGCTTCATGCAGGAGATGGCGGAGCAGAAGGCACCGCTGGATGTTCTTTTTATGGATCCCCCGAGAAGCGGATCTACGGAGGAGTTTCTGGAGGCTGCGCTCACCCTTTGGCCCGGGAAGATTGTTTATATCTCCTGTAACCCGGAGACACTCGGGCGGGATCTGGAGATCCTGACAAAGGGCGGCTACCGCATGAAGAAGGCAGTGCCGGTTGACATGTTCCCCTTTGTCGAGGACGTGGAGACTATCGTACTGTTAGAGCGGATGCGTTAAGAGCAGGATCCGCGTTACGGGATTTTACAGGATGAAGACAGGGGGACGGCTGAAATTGCCAGGCCTCATGCGGAGACTGAACTCGTCATGCAGAAACTGAATTCGTCATGCGGAAACTGAATTCGTCATGCGAAACTGAATTCGAAAAGTACCGCGTGATACAGGAAATAAATCATCGGGAATGAAAGCCGGCAGTTTGAAAATCGGAACTGCCGGCTTTATCAGGGTACGCCCGGCAAGCGTTGAGGTGAATTGAGGTGAGCTCGGAGGACTGCGGGGGCGCCCGGAAGCCTGGGGCATAATTGCGGAGACGATGCATCCCTGCCGAGGAAATTTTGTCTGCAGGGATGAAAAATGCCGTGGCGATGCATCCCTGCCGAGGAGATTCTGTCTGTAGGGATGAAAAATGCCGGGGCGATGCATCCCTGCCGAGAAGATTCTGTCTGCAGGGATGAAAAATCCCGTGGCGATGCATCCCTGCCGAGAAGGTTCTGTCTGCAGGGATGAAAAATCTCGGGGCGATGTATCCCTGTCGAGAAGATTCTGTCTGCAGAGATGAAAAATGCCGTGGCGATGCATCCCTGCCGAGGAAATTCTGTCTGCAGGGATGAGTCCGGCTGAGAATAATAATCCTTATGTTTAAGAAAAGTAAAAACAGGATGAATGAGCTCTCTGAAAAGCATCTCCAGATACTGAAAAAGCAAAATGGGGGATGCAAATGCCACCGGTCACAGACAGCCACCGGGCACAGACAGCCACTGACCAGAACGTAAATTTCAGAACAAACAGGAGGAAGGAAATGAAAGATACAAATGTATTGTCAGATACAAATGCAGCGGTAAATGTAAACTGGCTGGAGCAGCTCCTTCGCAACGCGGGAAAGCTGTTTCAGGACAGAACTCTGGCGGGGCAGACCAGAGAAAAGGGCGTGGCAGATTATGTGACGGCTGTGGATTATGAGGTGCAGCAGTACATCCGGACTCAGCTGGAGGAGCAATATCCTAGGATCCAGTTTCTGAGCGAGGAGAAAAGCAATGATGATGTGGATCGCAGCGGGCTTGTGTGGGTTCTGGATCCGGTGGATGGTACAACCAATCTGATTCACGATTACCAGGCAAGTGTAATCTCACTGGCACTGATGGATAAGGGGGAGTCTGTGCTGGGGATGATTTACGATCCCTACATGAATGAACTTTTTCTGGCTGAAAAAGGAAAGGGAAGCTTTTGCAACGGCAGAAGGATTCATGTCAGCCGGGCAGCATCGATGGAAGAATGTCTGATTGCAATCGGGACGTCGCCTTATTATAAAGAGCTGGCTGAGAAGAATTTTGATCTGTTCAAAAGGCTTTTTATGGACTGTCAGGATGTTCGCAGAAGCGGGTCTGCGGCAAGGGATCTTGCCTATGTGGCGTGCGGAAGACTGGACGGATATCTGGAGCAGAGACTGAAAATCTGGGATTTTGCGGCAGGAATGCTCCTTGTAAGAGAGGCAGGCGGCTGCGTAAGGGACTATCAGGGGGCGGATCTTGGAGCAACCATGACAGGGGATGTGGTGGCAGCGAATGCGGCCGTGTCAACGGTGATCAGAGAAAATTATCTGTAAACACGCATAAAATATGCCACTGGTTCGATACGCATTTTGCGGGAGGACTTGATTTTATATGGAACGAATTACGTCTCGTCGGCTCCTTCTTCGGAATTTCCACGATCAGCACCTTTGCAGAGTCTGCCTCCGGAATTGAGGCAGGCGGACGTACCGGCCTTACGGCAATTACAACAGGCTTCTTCCTGCTGTGCTGCTTCATCAGCCCTCTGTTCCTGATGATCCCCGGCGCTGCACTGGTTATCGTTGGCATCTCTCTTCTTGAGACTGCAAAGGGCCTTGATTTTACACCAGTAGAATTTCTTCCGGTTGCCAGCATGTGGCTGGTATCCATCTTCATGTATGATTATGTTGGCGGTATCGTAATCGGCATGTTTGTCTACATGTTCATCTCGATTCTGCGTGCAATCTTCGAGAAGGATAAGGGCCAGGTCCCGACACTGCCTGTCTGGACTATGACGGTGCTGATGAGTCTGTATTATATTTTCTGAAAACAGAATGAGATTCTGACGGATCGGGGAGCTGCTGGCCATCAGTCCACGGTCGCCTTCAGGCCCTCTTCATCCGTGATTTCGATCTGGCTTCGCGACACAATGCGAAGCAGTCCTTCCTCCTGCATCTGCTGAAGCATGCGGGAGAGGGAGGGCCTTGTGGTGTTGAGAAAGGCTGCCAGCTCCTCTCGGTTTAAGGAAAGAGAGACGATGCTGCTCCCGGATTGCTGCATTTCGGATTCTTCGAGAAGGAAGGCGGCAACCCGCTGCTTCAGGCTCCCCAACGTCAGAAGATCAATCTGCCGGTTGTCCTGATCAGACTTTTCTGCGAAAACATGGAGCATGTTGTAGACCACCTTGCTGTGATGCATGCAGCACCGATCGCACTGCCCGCCGAAAAACTCCTCCGGAACAGACAAAAGACGCACTCTGGTCATGGCCCTGGCATAGGAATTGTAGCCATCTGCAGCCAGGAAGAGCTCGGTTTCCCCGAAGCACTCTCCTTCACGGAGGACACGAATGCGGGTCAGCCTTCCGAGCGCATTGCAGCTTCCAAGCTCCACACTTCCTTCGAGAACAAAATAGAGCCTGGTCGGCTCGTCCTCCTGTCGATAGATCATCTGGCCTTTTTCGGAGGAAATCACCTTCCCTCGCGAGCAGTGGAGGCTCTTTTCGATTTCTTCATCGGAAAGTCCGTAAAAAATGGTCAGATTCTGTGCATTCATGCTGAAAGCTTTCTCCTCGTGGAAAAATCTGTTGTTTCGTAACATATGTTACATACTATTTTAGCGCAATCGGCTAAGATAACAACATCAGATGAAACGAAATCTGGTATAACTAATCAGAAGAGAACAAGAGGCCGAGAGGTCATGAAAGGAGAAATTATGAAATACAGATGCACAGTTTGCGGTCATATCTACGATGAGGAGAAGGAAGGCGTTAAGTTTGCAGATCTTCCGGAGGATTGGAAGTGTCCTACCTGCAAGGCTCCGAAGTCCAAGTTTGTTCCGGTTGAGGAAGAGGGACTTAGCTGGGCAGCAGAGCACGTCATCGGCGTAGCAAAGGATGTTCCGGAAGACATCAAGGCAGACCTTCGCGCAAACTTTGAGGGCGAGTGCTCTGAGGTTGGAATGTATCTGGCAATGTCCCGTGCAGCATTTCGTGAGGGATATCCGGAGGTTGGCCTTTACTATGAGAAGGCTGCTTATGAAGAGGCAGAGCATGCTGCGAAGTTTGCAGAGCTTCTCGGCGAGGTAGTATCTCCTTCGACGAAGCACAACCTTGAGGTTCGCGTTGCAGCAGAGAACGGAGCAACGGCTGGAAAGGTTGACCTTGCAAAGAGAGCAAAGGAACTGAACCTGGATGCAATCCATGACACGGTTCATGAGATGGCAAGAGACGAGGCTCGTCACGGAAAGGCATTTGCAGGACTCCTGAAGAGATACTTCGGAGAATAAGCTTCGGCGGTATTCACAGATATGGATTTGCGAGAGCGGTCAGCGGTAAGCTGGCCGCTTTTTTGCGCTGGAGTGATTCGTTTTATTTCCACCGAAGGAGACTGTAAAAAAGTGTAAAATTCCTGTTCCGTTGCTTGTATTTCGATTTCGGTGTGATACCCTTAAATCAGAAAATTGTCGGCATCTTTCGGAAATGCGGGGTGAACATATGGGGTTATATGAGTTACTGGGCATACAGGATAACTGGACGGATGCGGAGATTGCGACGTATTTGTCGATGCAGCGAGAGGCATGGAACAGAAAGCGTATCAGTACCAGGGAATCCGAGCGAAGAGAGGCGGATTTTCGGGTAAAACAGATCGATGTGCTGGAGGGAGCAGAAGCAAGGCTCGGAGATTTTATTCGTCCGGCACTGGTGATGAAGACGCTGTGCGCAGCGATGGACAACCGGTATTCGGATTATTATGGCCTGGAAGAAGGATTGGTCCGCAGCTGCAATCTTGGGAATTTCCGCAGTGAATTCCGGTCTGTGATGGCATATCTGGATCAGATTGGTGAAACGGAGCTGATTCGCGAATGGAAGGAAACACTGGCGCAGCTTGGCGTTGAGGTTCCGATGCCGAAAAAACGGAATTCCGGAGAGAATTCGCAGCGCTCCGGTGCGCAGGAGCGGGAAGCTGACAGAAGAGAACCTGGCCGAAACCACCCCGGCAGAACCGCATCCGGCCGAAAAGAAGCAGGGAGAAGACAACAGAAACAGAGAAGAACGGAGAACGGGACAAGAACGCACGGCACGCAGCCTTCCGTCTCCGAGAAGGTTCTTGCGGTGCTGGGGGCGATTGGAATCAGCCTTCGGCGCTTTTTCCGGAAATTGAAGAAAAAGCTTCAGAGAATTCGCTGGTCTGAGCTTCCGAAGAAGGTCTGGGCAGCGATCGCGGGCGTTGTGCTGGTGCTTATTCTTCTGATTGTTCTGATCAGCCGAGTGAGCGCGACAAGGAAGGCGGCTGCGGAGCTGAAAGCTCAGGAAGAGGCTGCGGCTGCGGCATCGCTTGCGGCAGAGGAGCAGGCGAAAAAAGAGCAGGAGGCTCTGATTGCCTCACTGAAGGGTCTGGATGGCTTCCAGCTGACAACGGACGAAGCCGCGGTTGCTTCGTATCAGACCGTAAAGCCTGCCAGCTGCAATGCTTCTTCGATGCTTGTGGGAACAACCGGGAAGAGCTATGGCACCGAGTATCTGTTTGACGGTGATCTGGAAACCTCATGGCAGGAAGGTGAGGCAGGCGATGGCATCGGCGTAACGCTTACGTCTGCCTTTGCAGCAAGAACCGAAGTGAAGGGAATTGCCTTCTGGAACGGAAATGAAATATCGCAGGACCGTTTTGCGGCGAACAACCGCCTGAAGGACATCACGGTTTCGATCAGCTGCAAGGGGCAGTCCTACACCACGGCGTATACACTTCAGGATGTCATGGGAGAACAGGTCATTCTTTTTGATGAGCCCGTCCCGATGGAGTCTGTGGTCATCCGGATTGACAGTGTCTACAACGGAAGCGTGTACCAGGATACCGTTCTTTCGGAGCTGGCATTTCTGACAGTAAAGGAGTAAGTCGAATATATGGTGAAATTTCTGAAGAAACAGTGTTGTGAGCATCCGTATCGTTTTGTCATCAGTTTCTTCGTGTTATTTATTGGGTGGTTTGTTCTTCTGGAGAAGGCGGATCTGCCGGTGGTCTGGAACATCCACTGCAGTCTGGACAAGTACATCCCCTTTGTAAAATATGCTGTGATTCCATACAGCATTTGGTTTTTATGGATGACGCAGTCCATGTTTCATGAGGTGATTCGTGAGGATGGTGAGACAAGATGGAGAATGCTGGCCCCGCTCTTTGGCGGACTTCTTCTGATTCTTCTGTTCTGTACGCTGGTCCCCAACGGGATTTCGATTCGCCCCGCTGAAATTCCGGGAAATGATCTGTGTGCGAGAGCCGCAAGATTTATTGAGAGCACTGATAATCCGACCTGCGTCTGCCCGAGCATGCATGTGTATTCTACGATCTTCCTTGATTTCGGAGTGCAGCGGGCGAAGAATTATCGATATCACTTTGTAAAGCCTCTGGCGAGAGTCATGGATGTACTGATCTGCCTGTCCACCATGTTCCTGAAGCAGCACAGCATGATCGATGTTCTGTTTGCGCTGGCGATGGCGGTTACGATGGATCTGACGGCGGAGCATCTGGCAGCACGCCGCGCTGCGCAGGCAGCCTCCGAGTCCGGACATATATTAAATTAGCTGATCATAAATCAGCGGATCATGAACTGGAAAAGCGCTCTGCATGTAATCAGACATGTGGGGCGCTTTTCTTAAACTTGTGTGAAATTGTAGTGAAAACGGAAAGACGCCGGGCGGGATGTGGTAAAGTTTACTTATCTGTTTTCACGCGGATTTATCGTGCCGCGTGGGGAAATAGCTCTGACAGGGGCGGAAACGGGGATTTATTATCACAGTGGAAATGAAGAAAGAAGAGAGCATATACGGAAATCATCTTCCGGAGCTGGAGGCGGTGCGCCGGCAGCTGGTTGACAGAGTGCAGGCGATTCGGGAGGAGATGGCCGGAGAGAGGGGCTTTGATCCGGTGGATCACTGCCTGTCGAGAATCAAGACGGAAGAGAGCATGCGGGAGAAGTGCCGCAGAAAGGGGCTTCCGGAGACAACAGAGTCTGCGCTGGAGAAGCTCTATGATGCGGTTGGCGTCAGAGTGGTCTGCTCATTCTTAAGTGACGTCTATGTGATTCGGGATCATCTGGCATCCATGCCGGATGTGGAAGTGATCGAGGAGAAGGATTATATCCGGCATGCCAAGCCGAACGGCTATCGCAGCTATCACATGATCCTTCGTGTGAACGGAAGTGTCTATGCAGAGATTCAGCTTCGGACCATTTCACAGGATACCTGGGCAGCACTTGAGCACCAGATGAAATACAAGAAGAATCTGAATGGGAATACGGAGCTGATTGTGGAGGAGCTTAAGCGGTGTGCGGATGAGCTGGCATCGACGGATGTGTCCATGCAGACAATTCGGGATCTGATTACCTCCTCGGACGGGAAATCGTAATGCGGAAAAATAAAGAATGAATATCGAAGGACAATCTGAACGATGAAAATATTGCTTGCAGAGGACACCAGAGACATGAATCATGTTCTCACGGCTGCCCTTACACACGAGGGTTATGACGTGGACTCGGCTTTTGACGGCGAGGAAGCGTTGGATTTTGTCAGAACAAACGGCTACGATGCCATGGTGCTGGACATCATGATGCCGAAAAAGGATGGCCTGCAGGTCCTGAAGGAGCTGCGGGAGGAGAATATTGTGACGCCGGTTCTTCTTCTGACGGCGAAGGCAGAGGTGGATGACCGCGTGAACGGTCTGGACGCAGGAGCGGACGATTATCTGACGAAGCCGTTTGCCATGAAGGAGCTTCTTGCGCGGGTCCGCGCCATGACAAGAAGGAAGACGGAGTATGCTGCGAAGAAGCTGCAGTACGGGGACTTCTCTCTGGATGATGAGAAGTTTGAGCTTTCCTGTGAGAATTCCGTCCGGCTTTCCGTCAAGGAATTCGAGCTTCTTCAGGCGCTGATTCTGAATCAGAATCATGGAGTGAGCACGCAGTATCTTCTGGAGCATGTCTGGGACGGAGCGGAGGAGGCCGGACCGGATACGGTCTGGCTGTATATTTCCTATCTGCGGGGCAAGCTTCGCTCCGTGGCATCCAATGTGGAGATTGAAGGAGAACGCGGCAGCAGCTTTCGACTGACGGAAGCAGGGAGATGATATGAGCGAAGAGGCAATCCGGAAGCTTCGGCAGAAATTCATGATCTATGCAATGCTCTCACTGACGCTTGTGATGCTGCTCATGGCGGGAATGATCTATGTGATCAATCTGTGCGTTTCCCGCAATGAGATTCGGGAGACGATGTCCTATATCATTTCCCACGAAGGAGAGATCCAGGACGCGGAGACCATTTATGAGGCTGCAGGGACGGATGATACCATGCAGAATTCGGAGAAGGCGCCGGACAAGGCCGGACAAGGCGGAAACGGCACCGATCAGAAAGAGAATGCGGAACAGAAAGCGGATGACTGGATCAGTCAATTCAGAAAAAAGACCTCTCCGGACACCGAAGAGACGAAAAAATTCCGCAAGCTGGATGAGTCCATTGGCAAAACGCCGTATGATATCCGGATGTTTCTGAATGATGTTTTCGGTGCGGGCTCCAGAGGTCTGATCACAGAGGATTCGCCGGATGACACGTTTTCCACCCGCTATTTTGCCGTATTGTATGCGCAGGATGGCGAGGTGGAGTCGGTAAAGGCAAATCATATTTCTTCATTGACGGCGCAGGAGGCAGAGGCTCTTGGCGATTACGCAAGAGGAAGGCTGTTTACCTTCGGGCAGTATGGGAAGTATTATTACCAGGCAGCGGAGCTGCAGGGAGACCGCGGCATTGTGGTCTTTCTGGACTCAACCAATCAGATTCATGCGACCTCTCGTCTGCTGTATTCCGCGATGATGCTGTTTACATTCGGAATCGTACTTACCTTCCTGTTCGTCTGCCTGTTTGCCAATAAGGCGATTGCACCGGAAATCCGGAATGCGGAGCTCCAGAAGCAGTTCATCACAAACGCCAGTCACGAGCTGAAAACGCCCCTTGCAGTGATTCGGGCCAATACCGAAATGCAGGAAATTCTTGGCGGTGAGAATGAGTGGACACAGTCCACACTGCGGCAGGTGGACCGGTTAAACGGGCTGATTCAGAATCTTGTGATGATCACGAGAACGCAGGAGAAGGAATCCTCGGAGCGGTCACTGATCAATGTCGCAGAGCTGATGAGGGATACGGTGAAAACCTATCTTCCGGTTGCCTGCCAGGACGAAAAGGTGCTCGAGCAGGAGATACCGGACTGCCTGAATATGATGGCGGTGGATTCGGAAATCCGGCAGCTGACAACGCTTCTTCTGGACAATGCCATCAAGTATTGCGACGGCGGCGGAACCATCCGCGTATCGGCTGGTCAGAAGGGACGTGAAACCTGGATGGTGGTTTCCAATTCCTATGCGGAAGGAGCCAATGTGGATTACAGCCGCTTTTTCGAGCGGTTTTACCGGCAGGATGAAGCACATACCATCGAGAGCCAGAGCCGGGGAGGCTATGGAATCGGCCTGTCCATTGCGGAGAATCTGGTGGAGAAATACAATGGAAGCATACGTGCGGACTGGAAGAACGGAATGATTTCGTTTACCTGTACGTTGAAGTAAACAGCAATGAGCGGGAATTTGACGGAATGGTCTGGCAGAGATGCTTTCAGCGATAGGGGACGTATCTGACCGGCTGAAATAATCCCTGTGGTGAAAAAGAGGAAGGCAGGGATGCATCTGACCGGTGGAAATAATCCCTGTGGAAGAAAAGAGCAAGCTAGAGATGCATCCGGTCGGGCGAAATAATCCCTGTGGTGAAAAAGAGGAAGCTAGAGATGCATCCGGCTGACCGAAATAATCTCTGTGGCACAAAAGATCAAGATAGAGATGCATCCGGTCGGCTAAAAATAATCCCTGTGGCACAAAAGATCAAGATGGGGATGAATCCAATCGGTCAAAATAATCTCTGTGGAACAGAAAAGCAAGATAGAGATGCATCTGGCCGGTGGAAATAATCCCTGTGGTGCAGAAAGGCAAGAAAGAGATGCCGATCAATTCAAGTTTATATAATTGTTTTAATGCTGCCAGATATTGTTTTCCAAATCCCGCAGACGCACCTTGTAGTCTTTGATAAGTGCCTGCGTGTTTTCTCCATCGGGAAAGCCGACAATGCCCGCAAGCCCTGCCGTCATTCGTTACGGATTTGTTCTATAAACGGAAAGACACTGGAGCAAATGTAGGGGTGGTCGTTTATAATGGTATGGACAACGGTTATCTGAATGCAGACGGAGGAAGAACGGAGATGATCAATGAATTACACCTGGCCATGATCGAATTATACCGAGGAGATGCAAAGAGAATTCAGCATTTCTGCAAGGTACACAGCTATGCGAAGCTCATTGCCGAAACAGAGCATGTAGACGAAAGGTGCCTGTTTATTCTCGAAGCTGCTGCCCTTACGCATGATATCGGAATTCATCTCTGCGAAGAGAAATATGGGGATTGCAATGGGAAATTACAGGAAAAAGAAGGGCCCGCAATTGCAGCGGAATTACTTGCAAAACTTGGCTTTGATCAGGCAGTATCGGATCGGGTTCAGTATCTGATTGCCCATCATCATACATATGATCATATTGATGGAATGGATTATCAGATTCTGGTAGAGGCCGATTTCCTGGTAAATATTATGGAGAGTGAGATGTCGAAGGAAGCTGCTGAACAGGCTTACCATAATATTTTCCGAACAGAGTGCGGAAAAACAATTTGCCGGGAAATGTTTGATATCTGATGTAGCCTCTTTGATGGCAGGTGGTTTCCGGGCGGGAGAAATCATCCCTGATGGGGATGAAGCGATGTTTTATAATGATTGTGCGTGTCCTATAAGACACGGCATGCATGATTTTAGAGCTATAGTTCGTCATCATGTCAGCATATTGCGAAAGGAAATCAGGATGAAAATACGATGCAGTCACAATGCAATCATCGGTGCATTTATTGCACTCTTTTGTCTTTTTCTTTCAGCGTGTGGGAAGAATTCTTTTATCATCAGTGGTGCTGAGCTTTTTCGCGGAAAGTACTGTACCGTTTATTCGGTAAGAGATGATGGCTCCGGGAAAGAGGGGGCCGAGGTGGAGATTAACGGCCTTGAAAAGAAGAAACTGGACAGCGATGTGATAGAGACAATAAAAAAGCTCGGAGAGAAAAGGGCACCCAGTGTGAAACTCGGAACGATAGAATACAGTCTGATGGTGGAGACGCCTGAAGGGAAAAAGCGAAGCTATGGGATTCCAGTGGAAAGCATTGAAGAACTGGAGGAGCTGTTGGATACAGATCTTATGCTGCCGGATGAAGCAACTGGAGAAGAGAAGGTCAATTATCTCCTTATTATGGATCCGGAGTCCAATAAGATCAGCATCAGCTCTGTTCCGCTGACGTGGAAGGATCAGAGCATAGAATTCTCTGCCTGGATGTACAACGATGAAGCGCCGGACTTCCTGAGTGTCGGTTCCATGGATTGCGCAGAGCCGGCCTGTTATACGGAAACAGCAGATGGGGAACAATGTGATGTCATTCCAGACAAGGAGAGGGATAAGGCGTGGCTCATCCTGACAGCAGATCACGTTGTGTACAGCTATAAAGTCAGCTTTTCGGATGAGAAGCTGATCCGGGAATTTCTGGAAAGCATAGAATAAAGTTCGAAAGTGACATGTCGATGTCGCTTTCAAACTGTTGCATTCGGCAAAACCGCCTTCGCGGATTTTGCCTCAGCGAGGGATAAAAATGACTGAACGACTGGCAAAGCAACTTGAGTTTATTCTGGAAATCGATAAGGAGAAAAGCATTTTCCGCCAGACTCACCTATCGAATCATGGCAGAAATGAAAATGACGCAGAACATGCATGGCATATGGCGGTCATGGCATTTCTTCTTCGAGAATATGCAAATGAAGAGGTGGATATTGCAAAAGTGATGCTGATGTGTCTGATCCATGATGTGGTAGAAATCGATGCAGGAGACACCTATGCATATGATACCGAAATGCTCAAAACACAGAAAATCAGAGAGGATGCTGCAAAGGAGCGGATCTATTCCTTATTGCCGGAAGATCAGAAAGAGATGCTGATTGCCCTGTTTGACGAATTTGAGGAGGGCAGAACGCCCGAGTCGAGGTTTGCTCATGCAATGGATAACCTTCAGCCGCTGCTTCTTAACAACAGCAATGATGGCGGCGACTGGAAGGAGCACAAGGCGAAGGCCTCTGCGGTTTATGGAAGACACAGGCAGACAAAGCTTGGGTCAGAGGAATTGTATGAGCTGGCAGATCAGATCATTCAGGAGAACATTCATAAGGGAAACCTGGCGCAGTAAAAATATATGACGATTGAATTTTTCGCGATACAGATCATAGGTTTTCTCGGAACGATCCTGTTTTTCCTGTCCTATCAGTGCAGGAGTAATAAAACACTGTTCCGGGTGCAGTTTCTTTCGTATTTGTGCTACACCGTGCATTTACTGCTGCTGGGTGCCACTACGGGTGGAATCAGCTATATATTGAATACAGTCCGGTCGTTCTGCCTCAGCAGTGAGAAGCATTTTTTGAAAAGCAGATGGGCGTGCGGCATCATCTGTGCGCTGCAGCTGGTGACGCTGATGCTGACCTGGGACGGCTGGTGGTCCATACTGCCTGTGACTGCAAATATAGCCGCTACGATAGGCGGGTACACCTTCAGCGCACGAAAGATTCGCCTGACCGGTATGCTGATTAACTCGCCCTTATGGATCCTGTATGATATCGCGGTTGGATCTTATGCCGGAATACTGGATGAAATGGTCAGCGAAGCTTCCATGCTGATATCGATCATCCGCTTTGGATGGAAAAATTTAACTTGCGATGAAAACTTATGATCGTGGAGGACGCAGCCAATAGGGATGTATCTGACCGGTCAAAATAATCCCTGTGGAACAAAAGAGCCCGACAGGGATGCATCCGACCGGTGGAAATAATCCCTGCGGCACAAAAGAGCCAGAT
>HF986529.1:0-3255 GCA_000431495.1 Firmicutes bacterium CAG:791
CTGCTTTCACTCTCACTCAGGCTCGTTGACGCACTTTCGCTGGTTGACACACTTGCG
This sequence comes from Firmicutes bacterium CAG:791, assembly GCA_000431495.1. Taxonomy (GTDB): domain Bacteria; phylum Bacillota; class Clostridia; order Lachnospirales; family Lachnospiraceae; genus CAG-791. The sequence goes on from HF986529.1 coordinate 58, forward strand.
CTTGTCGATTCGCTCTCACTTACCGAAGTACTTTCGCTGGCCGATGCACTCTCACTTGCCGATGTGCTCTCACTCTGGCTCTGGCTCAAGCTGACACTTATTGAAGTGCTTCCACTCTGACTCAGACTGATGCTTGTTGAGGTACTTCCACTCTGACTCAGACTGATACTTGTTGAGGCACTTCCACTCTGACTTTGGCTCTCACTTATGGAAGTGCTCTGGCTCTGACTCGAGCTGTCAGACGAGCTATCTTCAGAGTTTTCTCTTGATGCGGAATGCCACTCGCCACCTGTGATTTCTACCTGTTGACCTACAACAGTTCCTCGTCCGGTACCGGAAACCTGTGCATTAGGCGCAAGAATTGTTCCAAAAACATGCTCCAGAACAACCTTGCCTTTAAAATTACCGAAATTGAAAATGATCTTATCAAACAATTGCAGCGCGTATTTGGCAGCATCACTGTTTTCCTTTGTTTGCGCATGCTCCATTTCCAGTTCTTTACCATTTACGAATATTTTTGCTCTGGCAAGGTTAAGAACGGTGTTTTCTTCATCTTCCTGCTTTCCGGTATACTTGATATTCAGGATCAGCTTGTTAAGGATGTTTCCATCCTCATCTGTCTTGAAGTCAATCCTCAGATTTCCGTTTCCGAAGACGTTCTGCGTCCACTGGGCCATGCCTTCGTAGCTTCCTGTAACATTTCCATACTGATTTTGGGCGAAGCTGATGTCGGCAACGGAAACATTTCCCTGCTCGGAAGATACTGAGACACTTGTTTTCTGATCCGATCCGCTGACCAGATTGGTATTCGAGCTGACATTGTGCAAGCCAGATGCATTTTCTGTTACTTTCTCCATCTGGATCGGCGTATCACCGGACATGAATTCCAGATTTTTACCTGCTACCGCATTGATCTGAACCTCATAGACTCTGCGTTTTCCATTTTCATCATATTGAAAAACATACACATATCCACCGGGAGCGGTTTGTACATGGTTCCATTCGTCCACGTAAGATGTAATATATTCCTTTTTTGTCTCATCATTATTGACGTAATATTCAAACTTGTTTTTCTCTACTCCGTTTACCGTTACCTTTGCATTGGAGAAAATCAGCTTGTCTGTGGCGGTGCCGGGCATGATACGATTACCGGAGCCGCTCAAATCTCCAATATAGACAGACTGATAGGATTTGTCATACTCCGTATCTGCTCCCAGCTCATCTTTGTTATATTCAATTTGATTTCCTGCCAGGTTGGACTGAACGTGATCGTTTACAACAATCTTGTCCCCATAAATGTTATATTTTCCAACCGCTTCCGAAATACAATTCAGGAAATCCTCCGCCGTCATTTTCTCCGGCTTCACATCCTCCTGAAGCGATGAGAGCATAACCGTTCCATTACCTGCTGCAAACATCTTTTTGATAGATTGAAGCAGAGAAACATGTGCCAGTTCTGAATCCACCGTCGACTCGGCTCCCGATTCACTTTCGCTGGTAAACACGGATGAACTTTCGGAAAGAGAGGCAGAATCCAGGACACTTTCGTATCCTTCTTCCCGGGCTGATCCGGATTCAGACACGCTTCCTGATTCGGATACGTCCACGGATGCTGAATCAGAAGCAGATTCTGAAACAGACGCAGACTCGAACACAGCGTCAGATGCGGATTCCGCAGTGGACGCAGAGTCGAATTCAGATGATGATTCCATAGCGGATGCAGACTCAGATTCAGACAATGAGTCTATAGCGGATGCAGGCTCAGATTCAGAGTCAGATGCTTCCGTACTCTCTTCCGCAAATTCTGGCTGGGATGACAGATCAGATTCCGATGCCAATTCCTCTGCAGGTTCTTCAGAAAGGTCCGATTCTGTGCTGCTGTCAGACACCATTTCCGACACGGTGTCAGATTTCTCTTCAGAAGCAGGCTCCTGTACAGCCTCGGACTGAGGCTGTTCCTGTGTTTCCGTGGCAGGCTCCTGTACTGCCTCGGACTGAGGCTGTTCCTGGGCTTCCGTGGCAGGCTCCTGCACTGCCTCAGACTGAGGCTGTTCCTGAGCTTCTGTGGCAGGGCGAAGCTCTATAACTGCCTCATTCTTTCCTTCCTGTTCAAGGGTATATTCATCCGTTTCTGCTGCGAAGACGTCCATTCCCTGCGTCATGGCTCCTCCGCCAATTGCAACGCCGACTGCTAGTGCACCCTTTGCAAGCTTTGAGAAAGTATGCGTGTGCTTTGTATTTTTAACAGTATGATCCTTATTTGCTTTTCCGATCATAACGTTCTCCGTTCTGAAATAACTCTGCTTAATTTGTTGCAAATATTGCCGCATATATAGCAGATAAATTTTATCACACTACTCATCATAAATAGTCTTAGAATCGATTAAACTTTTGAGATGTTTAAGTCAATTTGAGTTTTCAGTCAGGATCGTGGGTATCCACCATCATTCAAGTTGCCCTTTGTGGTACAAGCGGGCAAATCTGCGCACAATTCATCCCTGCCGGAGCTTTCCGGCAAATCAGGATGCTTCCGTCGACTAAATTTCATCCCTGCCAGAGCTTTTCACCAAATCAGGATGATTCCGCCGACCAAGCTTCATCCCTGCCGGAGCTTTTCAGCAAATCAGGATGCTTCCGCCAACTAAATTTCATCCCTGCCAGAGCTTTCCAGCAAATCAGGATGCTTTCGCCGACTAAATTTCATCCCTGTCGGAGCTTTCCAGCAAACCAGGATGATTCCGCCGACTAAATTTCATCCCTGCCGGAGCTTTTCAGCAATTCAGGATGATTCTGCCGACTAAATTTCATCCCTGCCAGAACTTTTCAGCAAATCAGGATGCTTCCGCCGACCAAATTTCATCCCTGCCGGGACTTTCCAGCAAATCAGGATGATTCCGCCGACTAATTTTCATCCTGCCGGAGTTTTTCACCAAATCAGGATGATTCCGCCACCACAAAATGCATCCGCAGCCCCCAAAATTTATCCTCCGACGAATACTGCCGAGAATAAGGATGCTACAACAAAGGGCGCATGAAAAAACTTTCGTTTTTCATGCGTCCTTCTTTTTCTGAGCTATGTTTTTTCACATAGTATTCAAATCTGTCTCTGCATAAGCTTCCGGCAAAACTTGCACATAATTTCCCGCATCTTCCTCCGCATACAGCGCGTTTTCCCCCGGCTGCTTCATCGGAAGAGCT
>HF986529.1:3286-13213 GCA_000431495.1 Firmicutes bacterium CAG:791
AAGAGCTGATTATAGTCATAGTTCAGATAGATCTCTGTCTCTTTTTCGAAGTATTCCTTCTGATTCTCCTCTGTGATTCGTCCGTCCCCCTCGGCGATCCAGTTAAGGATCATGGAGTTCACCTCCGGTCCATAGTGACCGCTGTCCTTGTAATGATCCAGGTTGAAAACAATCTCCGTATGTGCATTGAAGGAATAGACCTGAATGTTGTCCGTCTCCTCCAGCATCATTTCCGTTGCCAGCTGCTCCGCCTGAATCTGCTTCTGCAGAGTTCCTTCCTGCTTCAGGGAGCCCCACCAGACTGCGGAGTACGGCGGGAAGAAGTACAGGAAGGTGGTCTCCGGATGCTCCCGGGCAAGCGAGATGACATTCTGCTCCAGGTTCGCCTTGAGCTCTTCGATCTCGTCCTCACTGAGAGGCATCTGCTCATCCGCAGCTTCAAAGGAGGTGATGCCCTCCAACGCCTTTTCTTTGGAGCACGTATCCCCATAGGAGGATGCATAGTCGTCAAAAGAGGTAATTCCTCCTGCTTCACCCTTCAGCCGTTTTTCCAGCATGGGAAGAAGATAGTAGAACACGACATCGCGGTTATAAAGATATTTCACATCATTCAGGAGATTCCGGTCATACAGATACGTGGGGTATTCTCCCATATCCTGACGCATCGCATCCTTATCTTCTGCGAGATGGGAATAATCCAAAGGCCTCAATACATATCGGATCGAATCGTGGGTCTCAAAGGCTGCCTTCAGATTATCATTGATTTCCTTAAAGGTTGCTCCCGGATAGGGAAGCTTTACCGAACGGGTTCCAAATAAAGCATCAAACTCCGAGGCCTTGAAATTCTCCGACATACTGGTTCCCGTAATCACCGCATCATAGGAGAAATGCCGGGTAATGCCATCATTCTGGCTTCTCTGTTCTCCCAGCTCGTAATACCACCCGCCCAAAGGGGCATGGTAATGAAAAAACGGATCCAGATACACCACGAAGCCGCCGATCATCACGAGAAAGGCCAGAATAAGAATCAGAAAGGCACGAAGCCAGATTTTTGCTTTCATACGCATACACAAAGACACATGAGGTACACAAACGTGCTGTTTTTCATTAAAAATCGTTATAGATGAATGTCGAGACTCCGCTCATCGACAGCATGCTGATGATGAGCATGGCTGCTGTAAGAAGAAGGCTCACAAGGTTCACCTTATACTTTCTCTTCTGATTGTTCGGAAAGCAAAGGCATATCACAAAGCAGGCGCCAAGGAACAGGGCCGTAGAGACCGCAAGAATGGTGCCGTCGCTGTATGTACCCGGAAGATGCTGCATCACAAGATTCACTCCGGGAATCCGGAAGCAGGCAGCCAGATCCTGCGAATAGTACCCGGACCGATCGACCTTCAGGTGCCAGCGAAAGCGCTGAAACTCCGAGAAGGAGCTGCTCTGAAACAGCATCCACATCATGCTGACAAAATAAAACGTGATGCACCAGCGGATCGGCAGCCACACCTTCCGGTACAGCTTTCCGAGAATTCTCTCCGCCACCTGAAAGAGGCCATGAAAAAGCCCCCACAGAACAAAGGTCCAGCTTGCTCCGTGCCAGAGACCGCTCACCAGGTACACGACCATAATGTTCACATAGGTGCGAAGCTTTCCCCTCCTGCTGCCTCCGAGCGGGAAATAAATATATTCCCGGAGAAACGAGGTGAGACTCAGGTGCCAGCGCCGCCAGAAATCCGTTACCGTTCCTGCCCGATACGGAGAATTGAAATTTGCAGGCAGATCAAAGCCCAGCATCTTCGCAATTCCGATTGCCATGTCCGAATATCCGGAAAAATCAAAATAAATCTGAAACGTATAGGCAAGCATGACAATCAGACTGTCTACGTTCGAGCGGTACGAGAACAAAGAATAGTACTGTGTCACCGCCGTTCCAAGAGGATCGGCCAGAATGACCTTCTTGAACAGGCCGCAGGTAAACATCTGAATGCCGGCAGCCATTTCCTCGTAATTCAGGGAAAATCTGTTGTCCTTCCGAAGCTCCGGAAGAAAATCACGCATCGTGGTAATCGGTCCCTGTGACAGCTTCGGAAAGAACACGGAGAACAACACATACTCCCGGAAGAGCACCTCCGGAATCCTGCCTCGCCGGACATCCACGAGAAAGGAAATCTGCGAAAAGATGATAAAACTGATGCCAAGCGGCAAAAGCACATGTACAAGAGGCCAGTCCTTATGAAAAATCACATTCAGGTTTTCCAGAAAGAAGTTGGTGTATTTGAAAAAGCCCAGAAAGCAAACATTCAGCACGATGCCAAAGGCCATCCAGCGTTCGCTTCGTCCCGAGGCTCCCGCTGCTTCCGCAGCGTTTTCTCTCCCGGCAATTCCCCAGTTCAGAAGAATCAGTACGGCCAGCATTGCCGGGTACCATGGATTGGCAATCCCGTAGAACAGAAAAGATGCGGCGATCAGAAACCAGTCGGCAGCAGCTTTCCCTCTTCCAGTCTGTTTTCCTGCCGGGAGATAGTAGCCAAGAAGCGTCAGCGGCAGAAAGAATATTATGAAATAGAGTGAATGAAACTGCATAGATAATCCTTCCACTGACGGTTGATCCGTTCCGGGCTGTAGCTTTCCTGCACCCTGGCCGCTTCCCGGCCCATCCGGTCCGCAAGCTGCGGATCATCCATCAGGCGGATCAGCCGCTCTGCCATGATAGAATCCGGATCCTCTTCTGTCTTCCGGGCAGCCGCAGCTGCAGGTTCTCCCTGCTTCGAAGCAGCCCCCTCCACCGGAACAAGAAATCCGTTCTCGCCGTCCCGGATCAGATCCCTCGGTCCCCCGCAGGGGCAGTCCGTCGATATGCAGGCAAGTCCTGCTCCCATGGCTTCCAGAAGTGCATTCGGCATCCCCTCTGATCTGGAAGGGAGAACAAAGATCCGGCTCTTCTCGATTTTTTCCCGGACGCCGTCCACCAGTCCTTCAAAGATAACCGCTTCCGCAATGCCAAGCTGATCCGCAAGGTGCTCGAACTCCGTCCTTGCCGGTCCGTCTCCGTACAGGTGAAGCGTATACTCCGGGTGCTTCTCATGCGCCCGTGCAAACTGACGGATCAGGTAGTCCTGATTCTTGTTGTGGTCAAGACGCCCGACACAGACCACCCGGTTCATCCGCTCTCCCTCATATCTTGGATGAATGAAATCCGGGTTGATGGCATTCGGCAGAATCACTGCCTTCTTCTGAATGTCCTTTGGGAAAAACTCCGCCGCCTCATGTGTCTGCAGCACAACCCCATCCGCCTTCCGGAAAAAGAAAAAGGCAGGAAGGCGGAGCTTTGCCGTGTTGTATTCATAGGCAGGATTGGAGCGTACACTGACTGCCACCGGAATTCCAAGGCCCCGGCTTGTCAGTACGGCGAAGGAATTGTTGTAGCCGATAAAGGACAGGATAATATCCGGTTTCTCCCTCTTCCAGATTTCCCGAAGAGTCCGGTATCTGGCGATAAAGCCGCGCACTCTTCCCTTTTCCAGCTTCTCCGGCTTCGGATCGGAATAGACCCGGCAGATCCCATCCGGCGCAGCTGTTGCAGAGCGCTCCCTGCCCCAGGAAACGGTTTCCTCCTCCGTTCCGTAGAGCTCACCGGTTTTCGCATCCCACAGCGCATGCGGAAGCACGTATTCCGGCGGCCGGAAATACGTTGTCACAAAGGTCACCCTCCAGCCTTCTCCGTAAAGATACTCGGCAAGGTGCGTCATCACCCTCTCTGCACCGCCCTTTTGCAGAGAGCCGATGTAGAGGCATATGTGCGGTTTTCTCTCGTTGTCTGCTGCCATTCTCAGGTTTTCTTTCCTTCCCGCTCGCGGATCACTTCCTCCAGATAATCTTTCCACTGGTGATAAATTTCATCGGTTCCCGCGATTTCACGGATCTTTCTTGCTTCCTGCCCAAGGCTCCTGCGAAGCTCCGGATTCTCAATCAGCTTCAAAATCGCCGCCGTCATGGCAGCCTCATCTCCCACGGGAATCAGGAGTCCGTTGACACCGTCCTGAATCAGAACACGCGGTGCTCCCGCCGGACAATCCGTCGAAATGCAGGGCATTCCCATCGCCATCGCCTCCATGAGCGCATTCGGCATCCCCTCATAATTGGACGGAAGCGTATAAATCGCCGCCTTCGGAATCAGCTCCTCCAGCCTGTCCGTGCCGCCCATGAGCTGCATCCAGTCCTTGGCCTGGTTCGCCCGGATGATTTCCTCGAGCTTCTCCTTTGTTCCGTCCTCAGAATCCGGTCCGTATATTTTCAAGGACCAGTCGGGATGTACCGCATGAACCTTTGCAAAGGCACGAAGAAGCATTTCCTGATTCTTGAAATCCACCAGGCGTGAGCTCTGTACGACGCAGCGCTCCTGGTGCTCATAATCCGGATCCGGAAGCTCAATGTACTTCCGGTTCACGGGATTCATGATCACTCTGGAATTCTCCTGCAGATACGGCTTGAAGAATTCTCTCTGTTCCGCGGTCTGATACACACAGCCTGCCGCATGAGGAAACAGCCATCTGATCTGAAATTTATCGGTACGCCCGCTGTAAAACGGCTCCGGATTGTTCCGGATAGAAATGATGACCGGGACACGAAGACCAAGCGCTGCCGTCAGCGCACGAAAATTCGGCCGGTGCATAAAGGCACACAGGACATCCGGCTGCACTTCCTTCAGAAATTCCCGGAGATATTTGATCCGCAGGCCGAATTTGACCCAGCGGCCCTTCTTCTCGTCCTCCGGCTTCAATCCGACATTGACATGATGCACCCGGGGATCCAGCCGGAACTCATCCTTGTCAATCCACTCCACGGTCACATAGACATCATAGCCTTCTTCTGCAAACTTGTTCGCAAGATTGGAGACCACGCGCTCCGCGCCCCCATGCACCAGGCAGTTCAGGTGAAATGCAATTTTCTTCACGTTTCGCTGTTCCCTTTCTTCCCGCTATCTTCCTTTGGCTCTTCCATCGCGGCATGGATTTCCTCCAGATAGGCCGCTGCCACCTTTTCACGGTCAAATTCCTCGATCATTTTCTGTCTTGCGGCTTCGCCCATGGCAGCTCTCTGCGAGCGATCCAGTGTCAGAAAGTGGCGAAGCGTACGGATCAGCTCCTCCGGCGAGTGCGGTGCAAATCCGTAGCCCGTCACGCCATCCTCAAAAATCTCCCGGCAGCCGGAAATATTGGAGGCAATCACGGGTCTTGCACAGGCAGACGCCTCCATCAGAACATTGGACATTCCTTCATGCCAGGTCGGCATCACAACCGCAGAGCAGTCCCTGTAATACTCATGCATATCCGGATGGAAGCCAAGCTGTAGAATTTCTCCCCGTGAAGCTCTCTCATCCAGCTCCCCCTGATAATCCTCATCGCAGTAGCCGCAAATAGAGAACAGTACCTTCTCCGAATGCAGTACCTCCGCGGCACGGAAGAATTCCTCGATTCCCTTCTCCTTCATCACACGTCCCACAAAAAGGAAATTGGTGACCTCGTCCTTCGGATACGGCATCGCCTGCCAGACCTTCGTATTGACACCGGAGCCCGGAACCAGACGGTCTCTCCCGCTTACCAGTCCTCCTCTTCGGAAAATCTGACGGTTTTCCTCATTCTGGAAGAACACGCAGGAGGCCTTTTTCAGTCCCTCGTAATACATTCTCTCCACAAGGAAAAGAAGCGGCCCGCTCTTCTGGAATGTGCTTCCAAGGCCCGTGATTGTCGGAAGATACGAAATTCCCATCTTTCTGCAGACAAAACCGCCATATACATTCGGCTTGATCGTATAAGTCAGAACCAGATCCGGCCGATACTTCTTCATCAGAAGCTCATAGGCGTGCACCAGAGAAAGATCCTGCGCCGGATTCATCCCGCGCCGGTTAATCGGCGTATGCTCAATGATCACGCCCTCTTTGGCCAGGAGCTCTGTCTTCACCGTATCCGGGAGACTTGCCACCACGCGATATTCCTGCAGGAGCTTCTGCACCAGCTCGTTCCGGAAATCGTAGAGTCCTCCGGAGGAGTTTGCAAGAATCATTACCGTCTTTTTTGCCGGATCACTTCCGCTCATGGTTTTCGCCTTCATTCTGCAAGCTCTCCTTCTTTCCGGATTGCAATTTCGTTGTATTTCATCATGACGACGCCGCTTTCATAGGCGCCGATAGTCACCGGATTTTCCTCTCCCCGAAGATTTGCAAGCATCTGTGACGGGAAGTCCACCCCGCACGCATAGGCATGCGGATAACCGCCCCCGAATCTCGGATTGACCTCGGAAAGATACCACTCCCCCTCCGGAATCCATCCGTTCTCATTCTCATGACCATGCTCATCATGGAAAAGATCCATATCAATCATTCCACGGAAGCCGCATTTTTCCGCAAAAGCCGCAAGCCTTGCAAACAGCTTCTCATCCTTTACCGACACCGATTTATCGGTCTCTCCCGCACGCATGCGGATCTTCTTCTTCAGAAAAAGAGAGGTACATTTCCCGGAAATCAGGTCAATATAAAGATCGCAGCCATACTCCTGCCCGGTCATCAGCTCCTGGACCATAAGGTCCTTCTCATTGTCAAAGAGCGTCCGGACCGTCTCGTCATTTTCCGCAAGATTGATGTGAAGGCTTGCGCTTCCGCACTGCGGCTTTACGAAAACCGGATAGGAAACCTCCCCCGCCTGCTTTGCAGCAAAGAAAGCCTCCGCGCTCGTCCAGCACCTTGCCGTCCGGATTCCTTCCTTCTGAAGGAGCTCGTACATGCGGTATTTGTCCAGGCAGGTCTCGCACAGCTCAAAGGGGGATACCACCACGGTGACGCCAAGCTCCTCAAATCTTGCACGTTCTTTTGCAATCAGAGAAAGCTCCGGATCAATCAGCGAAAAAACACCGGAGATTTCTTCCCTTCTGCAGATTTCAAGAATCCGGTCCAGATAATCCGGCGCCGTGATGCGCGGTACAACGTACGCCTTGTCTGCGTCATACAGCGCAGGGGCAAGAGCCGAAGCATCTGTTGCGACAACTCTCCCATTCCCCTCCAGCGCCTTTCGAAAGGNNNNTTCCCCTCCAGCGTCTTTCGAAAGGCCTGTACCACCTTATTTCGTGTCCCGGCACTCAGAATCAGAATATTCATCACAACCTCCCTGCTGATAACGTCTCTCCTGCAGCCTGCTCACGCCTACAGCCTGTCAAAGAACAGCGGCGTTCCTCCTGTATGCACAAACAGGATCCTCTCTCCGCGAATTTCATGATCTCTCAGATACTGCAGCATGCCGAAAAAGGCCTTGCCCACATACGTGGTGTCCATCGGAATTCCATCCTGCCGCATCACCCTCCGGATGCACGCCTCCTCCTCGGGAGAAGACTTTCCATAGCCTCCGAGACGGTACCTGTCCTCAAAAACAAGATCCTCCTCGCAAAACTCCGGGAGCTTTTGTCCGGGATTCTGCTTTTTCCGCATCCGGTAATAATCCAGAATGCTCTCCTTCACCACATCACGCCCGCGCGGACAGGGCCTTGCGATGCTGATCCCGACAATCCGGTTTCCGCCAAGCTCTCCCTGCTCCTGTCGCTCCAGCTCTCTTCCGCAGACAAGTCCTGCCTGCGTCGAGCCTGTGCCCGTCGCATGAAACACGCGGGAAAATCGCATTCCAAGCGCCTCTTCCTGCGCGGCAATTTCCCGATATGCATCCACATAGCTCTGTGTTCCCGCATTTCCGTGGCCGCCGCCCTGGATAAAATACGGCTTTTTCCCCTGGCTCCGGTATTCGGAAATTCTCGTTTCGATGGTGTCATGCACCTCTTCCACAGGAACGGTTTCCACCGAGGCGCCGAAGTCCCGGACCATCACGCGGTTGAAGAGCTCTCTTCCGTTTGTTCCATGCTCCTCCTCTCCGGAGGAGATGATATGACACGGAAGCTCCAGCGCCGCCGCAAGATTTGCAATGATGCGGCAGTGATTGGAGGAATTGGAGCCATAGGTCATAACGACATCCGGCCTCTCCTCCATCATTTCCCGGTAGAAGCAGGCCGCCTTTCTCGCCTTATTCCCGCCAAAGGAAAACGGCAGCAGATCCTCCCGCTTGATCCAGATCTCATTGTCCGAATAATCCCCCGAAAGACGGACGATCGGCGTCGGAGCAAACGGATGCTCCAGCACCTCGATTTTCTTAAGCTCCGCCATGATTATATCCTTTCCGCTCTTTGCTGCTTCCGGCTGATTTCGCAACTTCCTCCGCAGCAGCCTTCCCGGCATTCTTCCGATATGCATCCAGATCCGGAATGGTCTGATCCGCTCCGGACTGTACGCCGGAATGATGCAGAACCTTTCCGATGGTGCCGAATACGATTCTTGCATCCATGGCAAAGGAAACACTGTTCACATAAGTGAGATCGTACCGGAACCGGTCCTCCCAGTTCAGAGCATTTCGTCCGTTGATCTGTGCAAGTCCGGTGAGTCCCGGCCGCACGTCATGCCGGTGCATCTCTTCCTCCGTGTAGTACGGAAGATATCGGACAAGGAGGGGGCGCGGACCCACAAAGGACATATCTCCCTTCAGGATATTGATGAATTCCGGGAGCTCATCCAGACTGGTCGCACGAAGAACCTTTCCGAAATGAGGAAGTCGTTCCGCATCCGGAAGGAGATTTCCCTCTTCGTCCCTCGCATCGGTCATGGAACGGAACTTCATAAGTCTGAATATTTTCCCGTCCTTTCCCGGCCTTTCCTGATGAAAAAACACCGGCGAGCCAAGCTTTTTCCGGACCAACAGCATTAAAATCAGAAAAACCGGGCTCAGCAAAATGAGCCCGATTAATGCCAGTATGATATCCAACAGTCTTTTGATGCATCTGCGGTACATATGGTCCCCTCTTACATTATGAACACTTATGTCGTATCTGTGATTCCGGCTGCTATTCGAAGCATGCGCGGATTACCTCAATAATCCGGTCCTGCTCCTCGGCCGTCATCTTGTTATCACTCGGCAGGCACACACCTCTTCGGAAAATGTCTGCTCCGACATCCTCTACGCCGCCTACAATATAAGCATTGGTCCTGCACCGGAGCGTTCCTTCCCGGCCGACTGCTTCATGCATCCGGTACATCGGCTGCATGTGCATAGGCTTCCAGATGGGCCGTCCTTCCGCATTGATGGAGGTGATGGCTTCCAGAATTTCCGTCGGACAGCTCCGACCGGCCTCCGGGATGTAAAGTGCCTGATGGTCATCCCGTACCTGTCTGCACATGGCATCGTCATCAATAATCAGTGCGGACAGCCAGTAATTCGGAGTGGTCCCTTCCGTAATGGGATTCATCCGGACAGGAAGTCCCTCCAGACCTTTGAGGTACCTCTCATACACGGCCTTCTTCTGTGCGATGTGCTCCTCCAGATGAAGATACTGACCGCGAATCACACCGGCTACCACATTGCTCATGCGATAATTATAGCCGACCTCCTCGTGCTGATACCATGCCGCATTCTCACGCGCCTGCGTGGCCCATTTGCGGGCACGGTTCGCATCCTCCAGGCTGTTGGTCAGAAGGCAGCCGCCGGCGCTCCCCGTGATAATCTTGTTCCCGTTATAGGAAATTGCCGCATAATCACCGAAGCTCCCGCACTGCCTGCCGTCGATGCACGCGCCCATTGCCTCCGCTGCATCCTCAATCAGAAGTGCACCGTGTCTTTCGCAGATGCCCTTGATCTCGTCCATGCGTCCCGGAAAGCCGTAGAGCTCTGCGGATACGACAAGTCTGACCTCCGGATATAAGTCAAACGCCTTTTCCAGCGCAGCCGGATCCATGTTCCAGGTATCCCGATCCGTATCAATGAAAACAGGAATGCCGCCTTCATACACGACAGGGTTCAGGGTCGCATCGAACGTCATATCCGAGCAGAATACCCTCTTTCC
>HF986529.1:13247-18857 GCA_000431495.1 Firmicutes bacterium CAG:791
CCTCTTTCCCTCCAGAGCGCCGTGACTGATGGCCGGTTTCCCGTACAATTTCTCTCCTGCAAGCTTACAGCACAGATGAAGCGCGGCGGTGCAGCAGGAAAGTCCGACGGCATACCGGACCTCCGCCTTTTGGGCCGCGATCTTTTCCACCTGATTGATGTTCTCCCCTACGGTGCTCATCCAGTTGGTTTCATAAGCCTCCGTAATGAACTTCAGCTCTTCTCCATGCATCGTCGGCGATGCAAGCCACATCTTTTTCTCAAAAGGCCTGAAATCGCCACTTCTCGTAAAAGCCATGTGTTTCTTTCCCTCGCATTTCCGATCTGTCCGATTCCCGGATACCGGATTATCCTTCTGCTTCGTCCTGCTCCGGCCTGTGAATCCTCACCTGCTCCTTCTCATGAAGCCTTGCATCTACGCCAGCCTCATCGGCAAGACGCTTCTGCTGCTTCTCGATTTCCTCGTGGATCCGTTCCCGGTTGACCTCGGTATTCTTGCGGTACGTCGGAACAATCTCCCGCACAAGCTCGCGGATTGCCGGAGATTCCTCCGTGGCGGCATCCTTCAGACGCTTCAGCTGTACGAAGAAGCGGTCCTCATCAATCTCGAGCGGCTTGCCGATGTGGATCTGACGGTTTGCCGTATCCTTCATTCCCTCTTCGTTCATCAGCATTTCTTCATAAAGCTTCTCGCCCGGACGAAGACCGGTAAACACGATCTTGATGTCTTCACCGACCTTGTAACCGGAGAGCTTGATCAGGTTCTCGGCAAGATCCAGAATCTTCACCGGTTCTCCCATATCAAGGATGAAAATCTCACCGCCCTTTGCATAGGCTCCTGCCTGAAGGACCAGAGACACCGCCTCCGGAATCGTCATAAAGTAACGGATGATGTTGGGGTCTGTCACGGTCACAGGACCACCGGCCGCGATCTGCTTCTTGAACAGCGGAATGACGCTTCCGTTGGAGCCAAGAACATTTCCAAAGCGGACCGCAACAAAGTTGCACTGATAATGACGGTTGAATACCTGAATGATCATCTCACAGATACGTTTCGAGGCACCCATGATGTTGGTCGGATTCACCGCCTTGTCGGTCGAGATCATGACGAATCGCTCGGTTCCGTAGTTGGCTGCCGCCATCGCGGTATTGAACGTTCCGCATACATTGTTCTTGATCGCCTCGCAGGGGCTTACCTCCATCAGCGGCACGTGCTTGTGTGCGGCTGCATGGTAGACGATATCCGGCCGGTATTTGCGGAAAATCCAGTTGATCCGCTCCACATTCCGGACAGAAGCGATCAGAACCACAAGATCCAGCTCCGGGTATTTGCGCTTCAGTTCCTGCTGGATGTCATAGGCGCTGTTCTCATAGATATCAATGATGATCAGCTGTCTCGGGCGATGTCCCGCGATCTGACGGCACAGCTCCGATCCGATGGAGCCGCCTCCGCCGGTGACACAGACCACCTTTCCCTGTACATAGCCGATGATCGAATCAATATCGACCTTCACCGGATCTCTTCCGAGAAGGTCCTCCACCTCAACATCGTGCAGCTTGGAAACACTGACCTCACCGTTTACCAGCTGGTAAATTCCGGGGAGCGTGCGCATCTTGCACTTCGTCTCCTTGCAGATGTCAAGAATTCCCTTCAGCTGTGCCCTGGAAAGAGACGGGATGGCAATGATGATCTCATCAATGTCGTATTCCTGTACGGCTGCAGGAATCTCATCTCTTCCGCCGACGACCTTGACGCCCTGAATGAATTTGCCCCACTTGTCCTTGGAATCGTCGATCAGACACTTCAGATTCATCGTGGAGTAATGCGAATTCAGAATTTCGCGGACAATGATGTTCCCCGCTTCCCCTGCTCCGACGATCATGACATTGGTCGCATTGCTCCGGTTCGCATTCTTGTGCTTGATTCCGCGAAGGAATCGATAGGAGAAGCGGCTGATGAACGTCAGTGAGATCATCAGGAACATGTACATGAAATAGTAGCTCTTGGGAACCGCCTGAATTTCGTGCCGGTTCAGATGAAGAATTCCAACGTTCACAAGCGCTGCCGCCGCATTGGCAAGAACCAGATTCTGAAGCTCCGTCTCTCCCGCAAATGCCCACAGCGAATCATAAAGCCGGAACACATAAAACAGAGCAATGGTCACGCCAACCGTGAACGGAAGTGCCTCCAGAACCGGAAGCGAGAAATAGCTCGGAATCTCCGAAGCCTGGAACTCATAGCGGATGAGAAGCGAGAGATAGCTCGCCAGAATCACGCTTAAAATGTCATATACAATCAGGACCGCACGGCGCCAGAATTTCGCATAATTAAAGCGTTGTCCGGGTGCCTGCCCGTTCTTATCCTTCGATCTGGTCATAAAAACCTCAAAGCCGCCGGTGCCGTATCCATCTGCACCTTTGCAGCATCTATTCTGATTCAAATGTTACAAGCTCTGTAAGAAAGCATGGTAATCCAATCCATAAGTATACAACATACCGCGGCAATGTGCACGGACCGAGGAGAACGGTCAGCCACACGAGGAAAACCGGAAGGAGCGAAAGGAGTGCTTTTCCTTCTTTCCTCCTCCAAAGGTCAAAGAGAACCAGGAAAAACAGCCATGCCATTACCCCCGGAGAAAGAAGGACGCCGGGCAGGAGTGACTTCTGCGCCCTCTCATCCAGAGAAAGGAAGCGATACCACGAATCCAGCACAGGAAGCCTGCTCTCCCGGATTCCCGGCCGCTCCGTCTCATAGCCGAAATACGAGCTGTCCCCATAAGTAAAGGTATAAACCGTATTCCCCCGGTAGCAGTCAATGACGGCCCCCGGTGCATAGAAGCCGTAGCTTGTCATCAGCCAGGCATTCAGATATGACGCCGGATGGCGAAGCCCCTTCGAAAGCCAGAGTCTCCAGAAGGCGCTGCGATCCTGCCGGTATGCGGCACTGTCAAAGTGAAGCTTCACCTGATCCGAAAGGACCGGATTGTACAGCTCCCAGGCATCCGGAGAATCCATCAGAAGCTCCATTGACTCCTTCTCTTCCAAAGAGAAGGACTCGGGCTCTGCGTTCCACACTCTTGCAAGCTGCATGATCGGCACAGTCAGAATCTCCTGACTCTCCTCCGAGGTTGCATGCACCAAACCTGCAAGCCCTTTGGATCCGCCCGCATACAAAAGGATCGGAAGTACAAAGAGAATCGCCCGATTCCAGAGCTCTCCGTTTCTTCCGCTGTCTCCTGCACTCTGGCCCTGTTTTTTCCTGCCGCGGAATCGGGAAAACAGAACAGCCGGAATCAGCAGCACCAGGAAAACCGCATAGGCATAGACACCGTTGTTGCGAAGAAGCATCATGAACATCGCAGACAGTACAAAGCCCGTCCGGTCTGTCCGTCCGGAGTGCTCCGCTTTTCCGGAATCCCCTCCGCACCCGGAGCTTTCCTCCAGGATTCTGCGGAGAAATACCGTCATGAGAAGAAGCGCTGCGGCAAAGAGTCCGTCCTTGCAGCTGCAGAGAACGAACATCGTGACCACAGGGCAAAGTGCATACCAGAGCAGCCCGAAAATCCGGATTCCGCGCCCGGCATGCCGTCTTTTCATATCCTGCAGAAGGAACACAAACGCCGCATTCATAACCGCCATCTGCAGAAGCAGATAGACAAAGATACCTGCGTTGTAGGATCCGATCACCTTGTGCACGGCCAGAATGACGCCGCCGAGAAGAAGAACATGCAGAAGCGGGTGGTGCGTTGTGAAGCACCTTGTCTGCACCATGGCAAGCTCTTCGGAAGCATCGTAGACGAAAAAGCCAGGATATACCGCAAGAAGAGAAATCAGATCCGTCAGCATCAAAAGCACCCAGGAAAGAAAGACAGGCCGCTTTTCCCTCTTCCCGGAAACCGCATCTTCCGCCCTGTGATTTCCTCTTTTACGGTCCAGCCATCTCCACAGAAAAAAGGCACCGGACGAAGCAAGAAGCCAGCCGAAGACAAATAATACAAGCTCAGGAAAACGAGGCTTTGCAAGAGCTCCGTTTCTCTCAAGAACACGGCCAAGAAGCCAGGACAGGGACAGTCCGAGTCCGTAAATTCCCGCAATCAGCCTGTCTCGTTTTTTTCCCGGAAGTTTCTGCATCATCTCCCTCTCCGCATCCATTCGTCATGATTCTGTTCGTTCCGCATCCTTTTCGGGGAACAGAAGAGGCGCCATGGCAAACAACATCACAATCGTATATGGATTGCTGAAATGAAAAATCCATTCCACCATTCCGGTCAGTCCAAATCCCGTCACAAGAAGAAAAGGAAGCAGCGCATAGGGATCCACGCCGCCCTTTTTGCGCGCATAGACAAAGGAGGCCGCAAAGACGGACAGCACCGTCAGAAGAAGCAGTGCCCCTGCCGGAATTCCGCAGTCATACGCTGCCTGCAGGAAAATATTGTGCGCATGGACCGCAAGCTCTCCGCTCTCCAGAACAACTCCCATTTCATCATGGCCGGTCCAGTTCAGCTGCTTCAGATATGCCAGATACAGTCCCATCCGTCCATTGGAAAGATCTCCGGTATCAATGGAGCCTGCCTCCAGCTCTGCCTGCGTCGCAAGAAGCATCGGCGCTGCCGGCTGTCCCAGCTTCTTCCCAAGAGCCGCAAGACCGCTCCCGGAGCCGTCCGCCATCACAAGCATTCCGTCCTCCAGAGGCTCTCTGCTCTCCCGGACATCCGCCGTCCGGTAGCCCTGCGGAACATACCACTCGTTTCCGTAATAAATCTTCGATCCGATCTCTCCGCCCAGGATCCGGTCGCCGAAATCACGGATGAAAATTTCAACATTCATAAATGCCGTGCAGTTCCAGGTTACATTCCGAAGGACCCAGTCGTCATACGGCTCCAGCTCCTCAAACCGGTGCGGGTGCGCATAAACCGTGGAAATCACCCGCTGACCGGTAAACGCAACCGGGAACGTAACCGCCACAATCAGAAGGAAAGCAAGGAGCGTCTGCACACCGGTCTTAAGACGGAAGGCAATCCGCTTTTTCCCCGGCCCGAAATTGCCAAGATAAAACGCCGCAATGAACAGAAGAAGAGCCAGAACACCGATTCCGGATCTCGTGAGGCTCATCGTCATGTACGAGCAGGAAAGCCCGAGGAAAAAGGCCTCCTTCCAGGTTCCGGCAGCTCTTACACGAAGCTCCTGTCCCGCCGTCATCCGGAATTTTCTGACAAAAAGAGTAATCGCCGCCGCACAGACAATTACGAGATAGTAGGCCGTCACCGTCGGCGTATGGAAATGCATGGAAAAGCGGCTGTACATGTAAGCCAGATAGTACCGGTGCAGCATCGTGTAAGCTACCTTGAAGGCGAAATCCAGAAGAATTCCCTCGCACAGATCCTGCAAAAGGCGCTCTCTTCCCGTCCAGTAGCGATATCGCACATAGAACAGCAGCCAGATGCCCACAAGGAGAGGAATCCAGAGCCTTGTATTCCGGAAGATCAGAAGCCATACGGCAAAGAGAAGAACCACACCGGTCAGAAATCTCGATACACCAGACAGCGGCTTCTCTTTTCTGCGAATCCTGTCTGCTAGCATGCAGACAAGCGAGGTAACGGCGATTGCTGCC
>HF986529.1:18999-21293 GCA_000431495.1 Firmicutes bacterium CAG:791
GACCGCCGTCACCGCTGCCGTTCCCGCATTGAAGTTCGAGGCAATATCTCCCATAAGGAGCGTAATCAGGCACAGGAGTACAACAATCCGGGACATTGCCGTGTCGTGAATATAGTCATTCGTTGCATTCATGTAATCGGCGCTGTAATTCATGATGAGCGCGATACAGAGAATGATGCCGTAATGCCAGAGGTTCTTCCGCCCGAGGTCGCCGCCCACAAGATCCGGAATCCCGTCTCTTTTATGCCAGAGGCCGTACAGGCACCAGCCGGCACCGAAAAGGATGCCTGCTTCATAAATCAGAATGTCCGGCACTCTTCCGTCAAAGAGCTTCAAGGGCCAGACGGCAAGAAAGGCTGCTCCGAACCCAAGGACAACCGCCGGTGTCAGGAAAACCTGCATTGCACGAAGCACGGAGGTCACGGTATTTTTCTCCGGAAATTTCCGAAAGAAGAGATAAACGCACAGCGCAGCAAGCGCTGCCGCCGCAAGGTAGAAAAGAGCTCGAACCGCCGAGGGTCCCTTCGTCTCCGCAATCCGGTAATCCAAAGAGGTCTTCAATGCCACACCATCAATCCCGCTGTCATGATAGAAGCCGGTCTGATACAGGGGTGATTTTCCTGTGGAAAGCGCCTCCTCCTGCGATTCGAAGCCAACCGTAAACCGACTGTTCTCCATTCCGCGAATCGTATATACATAGGTCTCGCCCGGAATCAGGTCTGCATCCACGGAAACAGCGGCATAGGCGGGAACCTCATCCGGAAGCTTCACCTCCTCTTCTGCCGTGAGCTCCATCGCACCATTTTCCAGGACCCGGAAAAGCTGAAACTGTGCCTTTCCTCCCTCCTGAACCGAGTGCACATAAAACTTCAGCGTCTGCAGATGATCATACTGCGCGGTGAAATACTCTCCCGCATCCGTATCCTCTGTCACAGAGTCGCTGATCATCACCGGATCAAGACCGGAAGCAAAGGCATGATTCTCCCGATACAGCCGCATCGGCCAGATGGTTGCAAGCGCAAGGCAAAGGAGAACCAGCAGTCCGCAAAGGACTGCATTTCTCTTCTGAATCACCATTCGCAGCATAATTAGTATTCTTCCTTTCCTGTCGTTTCACGAATGACATACTGGGGTGCGCTGTTGACGGAGATATACGTTCTTCCAATATATTCGCCTGCAAGTCCCAGCATCAGCAGGATCATTCCGCCAAAGAATACGATGGCGGTCATCAGCGCGGAGAAGCCGACCGGAACCGCCGGATTCACCATTTTTTTCACAATGGTATAGATGGCATAGACAAAAGCCAGCACCGAGCAGGCCGCGCCGAGTGCCGTGCCGAGCCGAAGCGGCTTGATGGAAAAGGCTGTGAACCCGTTCATCCAGAGAGCAAGGAGTTTCCCAAAGGTGTAGCCGCTGTTTCCGATCTCACGTCTTCTGTGGTGCACCGGCACATTCACAATGTTCTTTGTCGTGCGGAGCACAAGTCCCAGCAGGTACGGATAGGAATTCTGATACCGCAGGACCTCATCCGCCACAAAGCGCCGCATGGCAAAATAGCTGCTCACATACAGATCATGCGGCTTGTTCAGCATCTTCTCGAGCATTTTCTCGTTAACCCAGCTTCCGAAATTCCGGAACGCCGAGTGCTCCTTGTGTTCGTAGCTTGCATAGGCAACATCAGCTCCGTCCTCGATAGCCGCAAGAAGCTTTCCCACCTCGTCGGCAGGTGTCTGTCCGTCATCATCGAGGCAGACCACAATGTCCCCCTTCGCCGCGCGGATTCCTGCCATCAGTGCCGCGTGCTGGCCGAAATTCCGGGCAAGATCCATCCCGGTCCGGCCCTTTCGCCCCTCGCAGAGGGAGCGGATGACGTCCCAGGTTTCCTTTCCTGAGCCGTCGTTCACCATGATGATTTCATACGCATAGGCGGGCAGTCCCGTCATGGTCTCCTCAATTTCCTTTACAACCCCCGCAAGGGTCTGTTCCGAGTGATAACACGGAATCACAAAGCTAATCGTCTTATTTTCCTTCATAACCGTAATCTTCTCTCCTAAGCCGCAGGAAATACATGTCCTTTCTGGCTCCATCCGTGCACTCCACCGAAGGAAGCACACCGGCAATCTGAAACCCGGCTCTCTCGTATCCCTTCAGCGATGCCGGATTGTCTTCAAAAATGCGGCACACAATGTCCGAAAGTCCCAGCACCCGGAAGCCATAGTCGCAGGCGAGCCGGATCATTCTTGCGCTGTAGCCCTTTCCAATCGCCGAATCCTCTCCGATCCAGTCGCCGCACT
>HF986529.1:21391-33422 GCA_000431495.1 Firmicutes bacterium CAG:791
TCCATCTTCTCCGCTTCTCTCCTCGCAGAAAATAAACTGCGCCACCTGTCCGCTCTCCACCTTTTCGTGAAAATAGCGTTCCTGTCCTTCCAGCGTGAACGGTTCCCGATAAATATAACGGCTTCGCACTCTCGGATTGTTCCGCCAGTCCACAATGAGCTGCGAATCCTCAAGTGTAAGTGCCCGCATCTTCAGCTTTCCGTCCGATGCTATGTATTGTCCGTCCATTTTCTTCTCCTGAGCTTCTTCTGAAATCAATGTCTGAATTCCTGTCCATTCTCCGTTTCCGGCTTCACGGAATAGATGATCCAGTCATTCCCGATACGGTCTTCCTCTTTCAGCTCTGCCTGCATGCCTTTTTCGGAATAATAGGCCAAAAGCCAGCCCGGATCCGCGTCAGCCTCTGCCGCCACGAAGACATTGGCGTTCCCGAGAAGGATTTCGTCCAGTCCCTGTCCTTCGGAAGAGTCACTCTGTGTAAAAAGGCCCAGGTTCCGGAGCTTTTCCGCTTCCAGAGGGCTCCTGGCTGCCCATCCGCCCATCAGAGTGTAGTTGGACGGCTCATCACCGACTTCAAAAAGACGGTCTGAGAAATCCACCGTGGAATAAACATCCGTAAAGTATACATTCTCCGGATGCTCCCTGCAGTAGGAAAGAAATGCCTCATACGGCGCATTTTTCGAAAGACGTGCCTCCTGCTCGCCGACAACACTGCGAACCTGCAAAGCGGCAGCCGCAAGAAAGAGCACCGTAAGCATTGCATAAGCTCCTACCGCTTCTTTTCTCCGGTCCCGGACCTCCTCGCCGATGAGCCAGAGAAGGATCACCGCCTCTGCAAGGAAAATGCTGTGCGTCAATCGCACCACCGGCCGATGATGATAATAAAGATATAAAAAAAGAGCGCTTCGGAGCACGTACAGCGCCAGAACTCCGAAAAGTCTGACCGCGCTTTCCCTGCACCTATCCTTCTCTTCCTTTCTCTTTTTCCGGAAGGAACCGCTTCTCCCGCAGAAATACTTCAGGATTTCCGCACTGGAAAGAAGAACCGCCGACGCATACAGCACCAGACTGATCATTCGGTAAGGCTCCTCTGCTCTGGTGGTCTGCGAAGCCCTGTAATCCCAGAGAGCCTCCTTCCATCTTGTCCCGGTGCTCTTTTCACCTGCTGCCTTTTCCTTCGCATAGGCCGCAATTGCTTCAAGCTTCTCTGCGTCAATGTCCGCATCCAGGCCGAAATTGTAATTTCGGATCAGCTCTTCCTCAGAAGCGCCAAGGCCGATGCTCTGATAGAATTCCTCGTTTCCTTCATAATCCGGAATTCTCTGAAAATCATAGAGCTGCGTCCTCGCATCGAAGAAACGATAGAACGCCTTCCACTCGTCCGCCCGGTATCCAATCCGGTTTCCGGCTTCGCCTGCAAAAAGAGAAAAAAGAACCATGGCAAGGACCACCGCCATCAGGCGAAGCTTCCTGTACCTCTCTTCCTTCAGCTGCGCCACGCGGATCAGAAAGGCAAGGGCCGCAAACGGTCCCACAAACAGCATCATCTCCGAACGAAGAAGATAACCAAGCGCAATCAGAAGAACCGGCGGCAGGAGCTCCTTCCGCCACGCCCTTCTCGTTTCTCCCGGCTGCAGCGTAAGCAGCCAGAAGGAGGCCGCTGCCCCGATCATCCCTACTGTCACGGAATACTGAAGAAATACCATATGATACAAAAGCAGCCCCGCAGCGGCCAGAACGGCAAGTGCGGCAGCTCTGACTTCCTTCCGGCAGGCCATAATCCGTCCGAGAACAAGGGCAAGACACCCGAACTGACAGAGCAGAAGGAACAATCCGTACCAGTCCACCGACCTGTTTGCCCGGTAGAGACCGCCCAGAACAGCGGTCAGCGGGAAATAGCTCTGGATGTTCCGAAGCTCCGGCTCTCCTGTATAGCTTCCCGCCAGGATCTGTGCCATCAGCGCATCGTCGTTCAGGTCGTAGTAATACGGAAAGATTCTTCCGAGAAGAAGCGCCGCTCCAAGAGCAAACACACTGAGAAGCAGCAGCCCTGCCGCCCTGCTTTGCCCGGTGCTCTCTTTATTCCGTTGTCTCTTTTCGTTCCATTGTTCCGTCACAGCTTTTCTTTCGCAGCTCTTCTTTCACAGCTTTTCTTCCACGACTTTTCTTATCAGGTATCTCAATGCATACGGTAGAATTTCTCAATCACCGAGACCACGTCGTTTACATTTTCTTCTGTCAGGGAATAATACATCGGAAGGCGGAGAAGTCTCTCGCTTTCCTTTGTCGTATAACGATCCTCGCCGTGGAAACGTCCGAATTTCCTGCCCGCGGGGCTCGAATGCAGCGGAATGTAGTGGAATACCGCCAGGATTCCCTGCTCCCTCAGTGCCTGAATCAGAGCCTGTCTTTCCTCCAGATCTCTGGTCTTGATATAGAACATATGCGCATTGTGAACGCAGTCCTTCGGGATCACCGGAAGTTCTATTCTTCCTTCTGCGGCAAGCGGCGAAAGGAGTCGATAATACTGCTCCCATCTTGCAAGCCTTGCGTGATTGATCTCATCCGCCCGGTCCAGCTGTGCCATCAGGTAGGCAGCATTGAGCTCCGAAGGAAGGAAGGAGCTTCCATAATCCACCCAGGTGTACTTGTCGATTTGTCCGCGGAAGAACTGGCTGCGGTTGGTTCCCTTCTCACGAAGGATCTCGGCCTCACTGATCTTCTCCGGATCACGGATCAGAAGTGCACCGCCCTCTCCCATGGAATAGTTCTTGGTTTCATGAAACGAATAGCAGCCAAAATCGCCGAGGGTTCCAAGCGCCCTTCCCTTGTAGGAGCTCATAACGCCCTGTGCCGCATCCTCCACCACGGTCAGATGATGTCTTCCGGCGATCTCCAGAATCGTGTCCATCTCACAGGAAACTCCCGCATAATGAACCGCAGCAATCGCTCTTGTTTTATCGGTAATGGCATCCTCCAGAAGCGTCTCATCCAGATTCATTGTATCCGGACGGATGTCAACAAAGACCGGTACCGCCCCCTTCAGAACGAATGCATCCGCAGTGGAGCAGAAGGTGTAGCTCGGCATGATGACCTCCTCTCCTGGCTGAATGTGAGAAAGATGTGCCGCCATCTCAAGCGCAGAGGTGCCGCTCGTCGTCATCAGGCATTCGGCGGTTCCGGTTTTTTCTTCCACCCAGGCCTTACACTGCTTCGTAAACGGCCCGTCTCCGCAGATCTTATGATTGACCTCACAGGCCTTTTGCAGATATTCCATCTCATGTCCGACATACGGCGGAATGTTAAAAGGAATTCGAATTTCCATATTGTCCTTTCCTGTCGCAGCCTATGCTTGCGGCATCTCTTCGATTTTCTGTGCAGACGCAGCAGACATCAGCCCGCTGCCGGTATTCGTTTTACGATGTAATGCTCATTCTGATATTCAGTCTCATAGCCGCATTCCTCCAGATAATTCCGAAGAACCACAGCCTTTCGCTCTTCCTGCCTGCCCCCCTTCAGGGCCGCAAGCTCCTCGTCGCGATAAGCATGATCCTCGTCCGTGTGAAGGATCACCACCGGAAGCCGGTCTCCATGTCCGGCGAGCGCCACGCCGCCAAGCTCCTGCATCTCCCTGCAAAACGCATCCTCCGGAAAGCTTGCAAGATCCGGCCAGGTGGTCGAAAGCCCCGGTTCCATTCCAAACAGATAGGAAAGTCCGGGAGCATTTCCGTATGTCACAAGCGGCAGCCCGGTCAGCCCCTCCTGCACGAGATATGCATAAACGCCGTTCAGATCCTCTGCGTTCTGCGGTGTAGTCGAAACCCCCTGTGTTCTGGGAAGATTTGCCGCAGCGGTTCTTGCCGTTCCGTCCGTCCCATCCCGGAAGGAATAAAACAGATGAAATAACGTTCCCTGTACCAGTACAACTCCAATCAGTGCAACCGCCATGCAGCGCCAGGGAAAATGACGTTCCTTCCTTCGAAACTCCTGCCAGATCCTGCGGAACATCCAGATTGCAAACGGTGCAATCAGGAAAAGATTCAGGAGAATCGGAAACGTGTAGTTGTTAGAGCCAAACGGAAGGATCAGGATCAGAAGCAGCGAAAGTGCGGCAAGAAACCGTTCATCCGTTGTCGCGCGGAACCCGCCGGCAAGTCCGATCAGATCCAGCACCATTGCCAGGATCACAAACATCATGACAAAGGTAAACATACACCAGTAATCCCTGTAATTTGTGGTAAATGCGCCGCGCCCCCAGTAGAAGCGAAGCAGCACCGGAATTCCTGCCATGTAGAGAAGGCGCTTGAGCCACTTCTTCTCCCGCAGAACCGGCATTGCGAAGAAGAACATTCCCGCGATCACGCAGGCCGCCATGATCAGCATCCACATCAGGGCGGACCGGTATGCAGCCAGCGTCGTCAGCAGCATATCGGAAAATGTGTAATCGCCTCCGATTCCGAACAGCTCACCGATCGCTGAAAGGTACGTCGAAAAGCCGTATTCCAGCGAGATCCAGGCAAGCATTCCGCCGGCACCCGCTGCGTAGCCAAGGACACAGGCTCCGGTGTCCCGAAGGACATTCCTTCGGCTCCTCGAGGACCACATGCCCTCCAGCCAGACAGTGAGAATCAGAACCGCCTGCAGCGCATTGGAGAATCGGACGAACACGTTAATTCCAAGAAACACGCCGGCAGCCACATACCAGATACGCTTTCTCGGAACTCCGTTGACCGCCCGGAACAGACAAAGGCAGGCAAACGTCAGAAACACATAGGAAAGTACGTTGTAGAGAATCACGGTCGGGCACCAGAAGACCGACTCTGCCAGAAGCTCTCCCAGAAAGACCATCCAGCCGGGGATCATTCTCTGGAGCGCATAGTAGGAGGTAAGTGCCGCAGCAGAGACAAAAAGCGCCGTCTTGATGTTCATCGCAAGAAGATCCGCACCTCCCGGAAACAGGGTCAGAAAAGCACCTGCTTTGTTGGCAAGGAAGGTAGCGAAGAACCACATGCCTTCCTTCAGCGTCAGGTAGTTCCCGAGGCTGTACCCCGCATCCGTCACGTCAATTCCGCTGAAGGTTCCCCACAGTGGCCACAGGACAAGAAGCACTGGAAACAGGTATCGCTCCATGGGAGCCTGGTACCGCCCTGCCTTTTTCAGAAAAGTCCGGATGAAGGTATCTTTTTTCATCTCCTGCATAGCTTCTCCACTCCATCAAACATGATCCGCCGCAGTGCATCCACCGCACTGCAGACTGCAAATACAAACGCCGCACATCCGATCACCCACAGGAAAAAGACCGGTGCCGGTGTGGTCTTGGCCGACACTCCTGTCAGTTTCGCAAGAAGCTGCGGCCAGCCGGGAAGAAGATCGGCGTGGCACTGAATCAGATACACGCCAAAGGTAAGCGGCGAAAGACTGCGGATGAAGGCTGCTGCCCTTCCCTCCGGAACGTGAAGCTCCCGAAACCCAAGGAACAGGCCGATGGATGCCGTCACCGCAAACAGATAATTGTAATGGAAGGGGGAATCGACCAGATAGGAGAAGCTTCCGGTTCGCGCATGCAGAAAGGCGGCGCCGATCTGAACTGCAGCGATCACAACGCAGCTTGCTCCGTACAGAAGAAAGGCTCTTCGTTTGCCGGAAAGCGCCTTCGGCGCACCGTATTTGCGAAGATAGGATGCAATCAGAAACAGAAGCAGGAAAAAGCAAAGATCATACCCCTGATGATCCTGCGTCAGCTGAAACGGCAGCACGGTTTTCAGAATACTTTCATAAATCAGAAGGCCGGCAATCATGCCGCGAAGTGTCTTCTTCGAAACCTGATCGACTGCAGCCGCAAGAAGCGGGGCAAACAGCTCCATCACAACAAACGCTGTGACAAACCAGTAATGTCCCATCATAACCGGAAGCACATAGCGGGCAAGCTCCCAGATGCTCTCTCCGGATGAAATCTGCCCCGCAGGCCGCAGCAGCAGATGAATTCCAAGCGAATAAAACCAGACCTCCGCAAGAAGACGCAGAATTTTCGCAGGGCGCAGCTCAATGCCGGTATCGTAATACCCGCTGATCATCACATAGGTTGCAACAACAGGCACGCAAAGGCTCTCCAGAACGGAGCCTGCAATGCGGAGCCCTGTGATCTCATTGGTACCCAGCAAAAAGGCATCGTTCCAGTACAGGATGTGCAGGATGGTAATGCCCATCATTGCAATGATCCGGAGCAGCTCCATATTCGCCTGTCTGACTGTTTTCTTCCTCATAGTTTCTGTTCCCGGCAGAAAAGTTTTATCTTTCCCGGACCACGCCCTTTCCCTCTACGCGGTAAACCATATCGCACTTCTCAATGGTTTCGAGACGGTGGGCGATGATAATCAGTGTCTTCCGGCCGTGAAGCCGGTTGACGCTCTCCATAATAGCGGCCTCGGTCTCATTGTCAAGTGCAGAGGTTGCTTCGTCCAGAACCAGCACCTCCGGATCCTCGAAAAGCGCGCGGGCGATGCCGATTCTCTGCTTCTGTCCGCCAGAAAAGCGGATGCCGTTCTGTCCGATTCTGGTATCCAGCCCTTCCGGAAGAGAGCGCACATGCTCGTCCAGCTGCGCCTCCTTCAGTGCTCTCCAGACCTTCTCATCATCAATATCCTTATCCGGGACACCAAAGGCCACATTCTTCCGGATGGTTGTATCCAGCATATAAATTGACTGCGGAATGTATCCGATGTTGCGAAGCCAGCCCCGGTAATTCGTCTGAACATCCACACCGTCCGCAAGGATCTGTCCTGACTCCGGCCGGAGAAGTCCCAGCATGATGTTGATCAGAGTTGTTTTGCCGCCTCCGGAGGAGCCGACAATCCCGACCGACTTGCCGACCGGGAAGGTGACACTGGCGTGATCGAAGATTTTCACGTCAGAATCCGGGTAATGGTACACGATATCCTTCAGCTGAATTTCCGAAAGAACCGGAAGTTTTTCTGCCGAATCCCCCGGATCATAGTCCTCCACCCGATAGGAAATGTTCTTGTCGTGGATTTCCTCCTGCAGATTCTCACTCACATTGTCGAGGAATGGCTGGAAGTAGGAAATGTTCGTCATGTACGTATTCATGCGGTTTGCGGAAGGAAGGAGCCTTGCCGCTGCTACCGCAAATGCGCCCAGCTGCGGAACCAGTGCCGTCAGATCTCCCGAGCCTCCCATCACCTGAATCAGCAGATACAGGACAATGCCCGTCATAAAGATCCACTCAATCAGAAGTCTTGGTGTGGAGCTGTACAGGCTGTACTTCTGCACGGCATTGACGTAGCCGTTTCCGCATTTGGAGTACTCCGTGATGAAATAATTCTCGCGGTTCGCAATCTTGATTTCCTTCACCGCATCCACAGACTCTGCGATCCACTGATACAGACCGGAATAATAATCCTGATTCTCCTTGCCGGCCTTGATCATCACCGGCTTTAAGAACTTCTTGATGACCAGGAGAACCACAACCAGGAGCGCTGCAATCGCAAGCGTCATCCAGGGATCCATCACAACCAGTACCCCGATCAGAATGACAAAGACAATCACCTCGGACGTCATCTGCAGAATGTTGAGAATCAGTGCATACACATTGTTGATGTCGGACGTGATGTTGCGCTGAATGATGGCGGTATTGGCATTCAGATAATATTCATACGGCCGCTTCATGAAATTGATCATCATGCGGTTGCTCGTCTCAAACTGATTCCGGTAAATAAACCGGAGCAATATCTTCTGCTCCAGAAACAGGTAAATATTCTTCAGAGCGAAAACAACCACGATGGCAATCATCATCATCACGGCAAACTGCTTCATGCTCTCCGCGCCGCAGAGCCGGTACAGATCTCCCATGTGGTACTGATTCTCCAGAATTGACTCCGGATCGATGATCGCCTGCATGATCGGAAGGACAAGCGTAATGCCGAGAGCCTCCAGAACTGCGCCGATCAGCATGACAAAGACCAGAAAGGCCATGGTTGCCTTCTGCTTATGGTCCAGCAGCTGATTGATTTTTTTGAATGATTTCAGCATATTGCTCCTTCACTTAAGCCTCTGTTCACTGTGACTTCCTGCATCGCGGTGGAGCGAGGGTTCCTCATAGCGGTCCATAAACTCATCGCCCAGATAGAGCTTTTTCCCGGCACAATGAATGGAGGACGGAACGGTATAGACCGTCACCACTCTCTCAAACTCCATCTCCATCTGCGCGCAGACAAAATTCAGAATTTCCATGGGAAATGCTCCGTCAAGCACAATATGCTCCGGGAAAATTTCCCGGTAATTCAGAACATCCCTCGGATGAGGCTTGATGACCACCACGCCGTCTCCCGCATATTCCCGGATCATATCGGAAAACAGCTTTCTCCTCATCTGCAGGTCCCTGCACAGGGGCTCTGTAAGAATCAGCGACACAGGTCTGTGATCCTCGCCTGCCTTTCTTAAGGCATCCTCCAGCTCCTGCCGGTTCTCGATAAAAAGGCGGATCAGGATGTCTCTGCCTTCCCCGTCCAGACCTTCTACAAGCTTCTCACGAGGAACCTCAATCATCTTGGAAATGGGATGATCCAACGCTTCAATGCTGTTGACCTCCATATCCATGCAGTATTTTCCATAGCCGTTCTGGATAAAAATAAAGCCAAGCGCCGCCATCGCCGCCTTCAGGCGGAAGTGTCCGCGGTTGTCATAACGCGCCGTGTCATAATACCGGATGCAGTCCAGTCCGTCCTCCACCGCATGGTAGTAGATCTTCTTCCAGCTCAGATAATAGCCGATGGGATCCGAGTCGCAGAACAC
Source organism: Firmicutes bacterium CAG:791 (assembly GCA_000431495.1). Classification (GTDB taxonomy): domain Bacteria; phylum Bacillota; class Clostridia; order Lachnospirales; family Lachnospiraceae; genus CAG-791. The sequence goes on from HF986529.1 coordinate 30,200, forward strand.
ATAAATATCGCCGTATTCCCGGAAATTCACCGGAACATAGGGCTCCTCCAGCTCTCCCAGACGTTTGCAGAAGCGCATGCGGTTGCGGAGATTTCCAGGAAGAGATCCGGTATCCTTCTTCAGTTCCGTCAGCTCTTCAAAAAAGGTAAACGGCTTCTCATCAAACCAGTACACCGCTTCAAATAAGCCGCTCTTCTCTGCCCGCGCCTTCAGATTTCCGAAATCATTGGACATCCGGGAGAGAACCAGCGAAGCCTTTCCGCGCCTCTCCTTTTCCAGATTCAGCTCCTTCAGGCAGGCCACGTATACATGATAGAAGGTATGACAGACGTAAATTCGTTCCTTCTGCATTTCGCCGGTTTCCTTTCCCCTTCCTTCGGCAGGAAGATGCTAAACAGATATATTTTACCACACCAGACTGCTCGCCGCTTATATAAGGTCCTCCGGACCAAAGCTCTCCGGCAGGAGCTCCTCGAGGGTACGGATCCGGTAGTCCGTCTCTGTTCTTGCCATAATCACCGGAAACGCCGAGGGGCTTACAAATTCGCGAAGTGCCTGCCGGCAGATCCCGCAGGGACTCGGATACTGCGCAGCTTCATCCGCTTCCGTTTTCTCCGGCCCCGCCACCAGCACAAGGCACCAGAAATCTCTCTTTCCCTGTGCCACGGCAGCAAACAGCGCCGTTCGCTCCGCGCAGATGGTTGCCCCATAGCTTGCGTTCTCGATGTTGCAGCCCTTCACTGCTGCGCCGTCCCCACACAGAAGAACCGCTCCCACAAGATAATGAGAGTACGGCGCATACGCATTTGTCTGCGCTTCCCTGGCCAGACGGATCAGCTCCGGAATCCGTTCTCTCCACCCTTCGTTTCTGTTTCCCGTTTCTTCTCCCAGATGACTCATCGCTCTCTCCTGCCGCAGTCGGCCTGCAAAATTCTGCAGATAATACGGATGGGGGACGCAAGGCAAACCGCTTTTTCTGTCCGCCTCGCATCCCCCACTTCCTGTTCTTATCGTTCGGATTCGGAAGCTTCGCTCTCCGAATTCTCCTGTCCGGCACGCATGGCCGCTTCCGCCACCTTGATCATAATGGCGCATTCGATTCTCTTCCGGAAAATCTTACATCCATACTCATAGGTTCCGTGGATGTCGCCGGTCGCATGAAGAGCATTCGCCGCACAGCCGCCGGAGCAGTACAGTCTTGCCCAGCAGTTGTCACAGTCATGTCTTGCGTAGACATTGCACAGCTTGAACTCATCGCGAAGCTCTGTGTTCGTCACGCCGTCCCAGATGTTGCCGAGCTTAAAGGCGGGATCACTGACAAACTGATGACAAGGGTAAAGATCTCCCCATGCCGTCACCGCCATGTATTCCGTTCCGGAGCCGCAGCCCGAAATTCTCTTGTAGATGCAGGGACCATGCTCCAGATTGATCATGTAATGATAGAAGGTGATCGGCTTTCCTTCCTTCTCTCTGCGAATCATATCCTTCGCCAGGAGCTCGTACTGCTCGTACAGGATCGGCAGATCCTCTTCGGTCAGCGCGCTCGGGCTCGTCGGCTCACAGACCACCGGCTCCATGGAAAGCTCCGTAAAGCCAAGATCGTCCGCCATATGGAAGAGATCCTTCGTAAAGTCCGGATTAAAATGCGTAAAGGTCCCGCGCATGTAATAATTGCGGTCGCCTCTCTTCTTCACGAATTCCTGGAACTTCGGCACGATGGTGTCATAGCTGCCCCTTCCGAGCTTGTCCACACGGAAACGGTCATTGACCTCCTTGCGTCCATCCAGAGACAGGACGACATTGTAGCATTCCTTATTCGCCCACTCGATGACCTCATCGTCCACATCCACGCCGTTTGTGGTCAGCGTAAAGCGGAAGTTCTTGTTCTTCTCCTTCTCGATGCTGCGGGCATAGGCAACCAGCTGCTTACAGACCTCAAAGTTCATAAGCGGCTCCCCGCCGAAGAAGTCCACCTCAAGATTCCGGCGGAATCCGGAATTCTCAACAAGGAAATCCAGTGCACGCTTTCCCGTCTCAAAGCTCATCAGCCCCTGCTGCCCCTGAAAGGTTCCCTGGGAAGCAAAGCAGTACGAGCAATTCAGATTGCAGGTGTGCGTCACCAGAAGGCAAAGTGCCTTAATCACATTCGAACGGTTTTTCAGATCAAAGGCCTTGTCCTCAAAGACATCCTTTGTGAAAAGCTTCCCGTCCTGAATCAGCTCATCGATATCCGAAAAGGTATCTGCCACGTCCTCCATTGTGAGGCCGCGGTCCCTGTAAGTCTCCATCAGCTCTCTGCCGATGGTCTCCCGGTCCTTTCCTGCATCAAGGCCTGCAATCGCATCATAGGCCACCTCATCCGTCACATGAACCGCACCGGAATAGGTGTCCAGAATAATGTTGTATCCGTTCAGTTTATACTGATGAATCATTTCGTTCCTCTTACGTCAACAAAGGGCCGGAACATCCGAAGATGCTCCGGCCCTATCACTGCTTTCTTTATCGGATCAGTTGTTCTTGTTCTCGCAGTCCTGATTTGCGATGCCGCAGCTGGTCTTGCATGCGCTCTGGCAGGAAGTCTGGCACTCGCCGCAGCCGCCGTTCTCAGCGCTCTTAACCATATCACGTGTATTCAGAGTCATAATGTGCTTCATTGTAATATCCTCCATGTTGTATGAATGTTCCCGCCCCGAACATCTGACGCGCAGATCTTACGGATGACCGGAACCGGCTTCTCTTTGATATGCAGTCTGTTTGCTGCACAGTTAAGCACTATAATACATAGACTTCTCCGGTATTGTCAAGAATCTGTCCCGGTGCAGAGCGCCGGATATGCCCTTTTTCCCTCTGCAGATTCCGGATTGTCCGGATGTCTTCGGCCGAAATACGCTCGCCCGGAATCAGAAGCGGAATTCCCGGCGGATATGCCATCACATATTCCGCAGAGATTTCTCCCTCTGCCTGCTCCAGTGGAATTTTCCTGGCTTTTCCGTGCAACGCTCTCTGCGCAGCCTCCTCAAGAGTAACCGCCTGTCGGTCCTCCGACAGAGCCGGCATCCCTTCCTCTCTGCAGCTTGCGGTTTCCGCATCCTGGGATTTCTGCTCTCCCAGACAGGCATTCAGATGCTCCAGTGCATGAGAAAGACGTTCGAACCCTTCTTCGGAATCCCCGCAGCTTGTCATCAGGAGGACATTCCTTCCGCAGCTCATCTCCGGCTCCAGC
>HF986529.1:33455-38242 GCA_000431495.1 Firmicutes bacterium CAG:791
CTCTTCCCTTCGAAGAAACTCCTCCAACTCTCTCCCGCTTCTTTGGCAGGAGGCATCCTGAATCAGAAGCTTCCCGAAATCCAGGGAAAAAAGCGCTTTCCCATCAGCCTCCGCATCCTTCTGTCCAAGGATGCGCAGATTCTTCCACTCTCCAGCCTTCGCACGGATTTCGTCGATTCTCTTCTCCCATTTGCCAAACAGCTCCGGTCCTTCCTTCGCAAGAAGTCCCGTACAGCCATCCAGCGATGCCAAAAGCGGATAGGACGGCGAGCTGGTCTCAAAAACGGACAGTCCCTGCTCCACTGCCTCCTCTGAAATCCGGTCCGAGCCCAGGTGCAGCCAGGCAGTCTGTGTAAGGGAAGGAAGTGTTTTGTGTGCGCTCTGTACGGCAAGATCTGCGCCGAGCTGTACGGCACTGTTCGGAAAATATCCTCCGGCCGCGCTGCCATGAAACAATCCAAAGTGCGCACCATGCGCCTCATCGACAAGAAGGAGCTTCCCCTCTCTGTGGACAAGCTCCGCAATGCCCTCAATGTCAGAGCCAATCCCTTCATAAGTAGGGCTCGTAAGGAAAACCGCCCTTGACTGCGGATACTGCCGGAGCATGTTCTCCACGGACTCCGGCCGAATGCTTCCCATAATTCCAAAACCGGGAACCGTCTCCGGCATCAGCCAGTGTACGGTAAGTCCCAGGAGCTCTGCCCCGTGGAAAACGGACTTATGACAATTCCTTGCAAGAATGACTTCACTCCCCCTCGGAATTGCCGCATACATCATAGCCAGATTCCCACAGGTGCTTCCGCAGGTCAGGTACCACGTTCTCCTGCTTCCATAAAGCTTTCCCGTGCGCTCCATGGCCTCCCTCAGAATCCCGTCCGCATGGTGGAGATCATCCGTCCCTTCCACCTCCGTGACATCGAAGTCATACGGAAGTCCGGGGCCCGGAGAAAGGTTCCTCTTGTGCCCCGGCATGTGCATCGGATAAGGTCCATCCGCGCAGTAGCTCTTCAGCTGATCCTGAAGAATATGATATGACTGCTCCATTTGCTTCCTTTCAGAAAATTCCCGGCAGACCGCTCACGGAAGGGTCACTTCGCAAGCTCCGACGTGCAGTGCGGGCATCTGGTCGCCTCTGCCGCGATTTCGCTCCTGCAGTACGGACAGATCTTTGTTGCCGGCTTGGCGGGCTCTTCCTTTTTCTTTCCGCTCAGACTGTCCATCTTCATCTGGAAATTGTTGAACGTCTTTACAATGCAGAACAGGATCAACGCCATAATCAGGAAATTGATGACAGAAGAAAGGAATTTGCCATAATTCAACGCGACCGTAGCATCCTCCGTTGCTCCCTGCTTCAGAACCACCTTCATCGCATCCAGATTGTGCGAGCCGAACAGGCCGAGCAGCGGGCTGATGATATCCGCAACCAGGGAGTCTACGATCGACTTGAAGGCTGCACCGATGATGACACCGACTGCCATATCCAGTACATTTCCCTTGCTGATGAACGCCTTGAACTCTTCAAAAAACTTCTTCATACCGTTTCCTTCCTGCCGCTCCCTCATGCCGACAATATCAGCTGCTTAAACACGTCCCCGCGCTCCTCGAAATTCTTGAAATATCCATACGAGGCGGCCGCGTTGGACATAATAACCGCTTTTCCCTTCGGCGTAATCCTTCTTGCGAGCGCAACCTGCCCGGCAAGATCCTCCGCCTCATGCACATTGGCACAGTCCTTCACAGACTCCAGTATCCGCTTTCCGGATGCATAGGCCAGAATAAACTGAATATCCGGGCGCTTCCGGATAAAATCAATCAGAATATCGTAATCGATGCCGCGGTCCATGCCTCCCGCAAGAAGCGTTCCGGCGTTCGCCACGCTGTTCACCGCGCGGATCGCCGCCTCCGGAATGGTGGAAATGGAGTCATCGTAATAATCCACCCCGTCCACACAGCCGCAGTATTCCAGCCGATGCGGGAGACCTCCGAACTCCGACAGTGCCTTGCGCACCTCCTGCTCCCCACAGCCGAAAACGCTCCGCGCAATTTCCATCACAAACTGCGCATTCAGCTGGTTGTGTGCGCCCGGAATCCGAAGCTCATAATGCACATTCTCCGGAAGTGAAACGGTCCTCACTCCGGCCTTTGTATGCAGCTCTGGAACCTGCATCCCGACAAAAAGGAGATCCTCCTTTGTCTGATGCTTCGTGATGCCGCTTTTTGCATCAAAGTAATGCTCCATCGTATGATACCGGTCCAGATGATCCTCAAACAGATCCAGGAAAACCGCCACATGCGGATCCGTGCGAAGCCGCTGGCATTGATGGCAGGACAGCTCAAAAACCGCAATGGATTTCCCGTCCATCTCCGGCATATAATCCAGACACGGTTTCCCGATGTTGCCCATCAGAAAGGTCCTTCGCCCGCTACAGGCATCCAGAACCTTATACAGCATGGAGCTTGTCGTTGATTTTCCCTTGGTTCCTGTAATGCCCACGGTCTGCTGCCCGTATTCCTCCAGGAACAGTTCCGTCTGCGACGTAAACTTCGAATTGTCAAAGGCCGGTGCATCCTCCTCGAAGCAGATTCCGGGACTTACGAAAATAATATCGTAATCCTCATCCTTCACGCCTTCTCTCGGCCCTTCAAACACATCCACAAGCGCCGGCTGACAATACTGCTTCAGAAAGTTCTCTGTGGACTTTCCCTCTCTGCCGTATCCCCAGATCAGGATCCGTTTATCCTTCATTTTGGCAATGGTCTTATCCAAGAGCAGCCTCCCTTGCTTCCGCCAGCTTCTCCTTCAGAATCTGCTGATATTCCGAAGGGACATGATTGCGGTCCTCCCAGCGGTTTAAGTATTCCGCAAGCGACTCCCTCTCCCCGAGAATTTCCTCCCGGTAACGATCCGTCAGAAGACTGCGGCCGCCCTTTTCCACAAACGCCTTCAGTGCACAGCCGACCTCGCTTCTTGTGCCCACGCACTCAAACGGCTTATTCTCATCGATTCCGACCAGCTCCCGGAAATCCTTCTCCAGTGACGGCTTGTCAAGGAGCTTCTCTCCGAAAATTCCGACCAGCTCCTCTTCCGGCAGGAACGGGGACAGAATGATATAGACAAACAGGCACTTCGGACAATCGCAGCACCAGATTCCCTTCTTGCTTCCCCGGTTGCAGGAAAGAAAAACCCTGTGATAGTCCCTGCACTGAGCAAACAGGGCAGCAATTTCAATCTCCGCAAGAGGTCTCAGAAAGCTGAAATAATGAATGTCGCTTGTCGTAATCTGTCCGATATAATTCTGGAAATCCTGTTCGAATTCGTAGCTCTTCGAATACTGATGATTGACAAAGGAGCCCCGCACCGTTGTCTCATTGGCACTGGTCTCATTGGAAAGCGCGATCATCCTCCGTCCGCTCAGAAACGCCGCAGCCGTCGAGGAAAATGCCACAATCGCAGAAAACGGGGTATGTCCGTTCAGATACCCCTTCCGGTTCAGCTCCAGCATATTGGGATCCAGTGTCCGCCTTGCCCTGCAGTCATTCTCCGTGTGGTTGAAGACCTCAATCACTTCATCGATGGCGCTGTCATCATTGATATGATAGGTCATGATGTCCTGACCGCGCAGCGTCTCCAGCGTCACAACCGAATCCTTGCCGCCTCCCACCGGAACCAGAAAGCCCTTGTACTCCGTCGGATCCTGAAACGGCTTCCTCACGCCCTGTTCCTCCGGAGAAGGACACTCGATCGTAAGAAGCTCTTCCTCGGAAACCTCGATTCCATTGCGGTACATGAACTCTCCGAGGCCGTTGTAGTAAAGCTTCCGCCACCATGCTCTCTGCTCCCCTGTAAGTGTTCCGCACTCGATGCGGACCTTCTTCGGGCAGGTAATCTTGTAATAGCTGATCGTCTCGGCAAGTCCCAGCTGGAAGATCAGCTCCTCCAGAATCCTCTTCGCCTCCTCATCAAGCTCCCGGCGCACCGGAAAGGTCCAGGTCGGATGGAACTCCGAAAGGCCCGGCGTTTCAAAATCATAGACCACCCGGCACAGCTTCTCCTCCGGATGCTCTCCGCAAAGATCCGCTCCGATGGTGTAATGGTAACCGCGATAGACAAACTCGGAATACTGCTCCCGATATTCTTCAAATTTCGTCACTGCACATCTCCCGTCGTATGAAAACAGTCCTGATTACATGAATCCAACAAAATAAAAATCATAAAAAAATAAGCTGCCCCTTTTCATAAAGAGACAACTTATTCTATCGAGTCTGTTCAAAAATTACAAACGCTGACCTGCGGATTCTTCGCCTTCGCCGTCCGGCGCTTTTGTTATTCCTCTTCCTTACTGGAAATTGCCCGAAGGAAGGCCTTCGTTCTCTCCTGCGTCGGATTGGCAAAGAACTCGCGGGAGGGCGCTTCCTCCACGACAACGCCTCCTTCAATAAACATGGTTCTCGAAGAAATGTTCTTCGCAAAGCCAAGCTCATGGGTAACAACAAGCATGGTCATCCCCTCGTCGGCCAGCCTTCTCATGACACCGAGCACCTCTCCCGTAAGCTCCGGATCCAGAGCGGAGGTCGGTTCATCGAAATAAATGATCTCCGGATCGGTTGCCAGAGCTCTTGCAATCGCCACCCGCTGCTGCTGTCCGCCGGAGAGCTGATTCGGGTAATAATCCACCCGCTCCAGCATGCCGACCTTCTCGAGCGCCGCACGTCCGATTTCCTCTGCCTTTGCCTTTTCCATTTTCCTTGCGACAATCAGACCCTCCGTCACATTCTGAAGAGCGGTC
>HF986529.1:38298-68490 GCA_000431495.1 Firmicutes bacterium CAG:791
AACACAAAGGCTGTTTTGCGCCGGATTTCCGCGATTTCCTTCCGGGTAATCTTCGCAAAGTCATAGGTCTTTCCATCCAGCGAAAAGCTTCCGCTGTCTGCCTTTTCCAGAAAGTTGATGCAGCGGAGAAGCGTTGTTTTTCCGCCGCCCGAGGGGCCAAGGATTGCAATGACCTCTCCTTTACTGACGGACACATCGATTCCGTTCAGAACCTGTGTCTTCCCATCAAATGATTTTCGTATTTCCTTTACTTCCAGCATCGACATAACTGTGTGCCCTCTTCATTTTCTGACTTATCTTCTGCCCGTCTGGTCCTGCCTTCCACACCCGAAGCTTCACAGGCCTCGTCTCAGCGCCTGCCGTAGGAGCCGAGCTTCTTCTCGCCGATGCTCTGGAGCTTGGTCAGCACCGTTGAGAACAGAAGATAAACAGCAGCGACCTCCAGATACAGTGCGAGCGGTTCATAGTAAACCGCGTTGATGCGCTGCGTGGTCATGAACATTTCCGTCACCGTAATGTTCGCGGCAAGCGACGTATCCTTGACCATTGAAATCAGCTCGTTGAATAACGTCGGAAATGCCGTGCGCAGAGCCTGCGGCAGCTCTATTCTACGGACAATCTGCCACCAGCTCATGCCCACACAGTATCCGGCTTCCATCTGCCCCGCAGGAACGGCCTCAAGAGCGGCACGCATGGTTTCCGCCGCATAGGCCCCCTCATTGATGGCAAACACCATCACGGCCGCAGGGAAGGCATCGATCAAGATTCCTGCCTTCGGCAGTCCGTAGAATACAACAAACAGCTGCACCAGAAGCGGTGTTCCGCGGATAATCCAGATGTAAATCCGCGCAATCTGTTTCAGAACCCGGATGTTTGCAAACTGCACCAGCGCGGTCAGGATGGCAATTACCAGCCCGATTGCAAACGCCAGAACCGTCAGCGGAATCGTGTACATCAGTCCCGGAAGAAGAATCTTCGGAAAGGACTGGATCAGAATATTCAAAAGTCGTTCATTCATCTTTTTCACAACTCCTATTGTTTTTATAGGATTACAGCATTTAGGTGGGATTATAACATCATCGCTTACAGAATGCATCATAAATTTAAATCTTCTTCAAACATGAAAATATCCTTCACTTTTCCGCAAAATTATACATTTGATTTTCCCTTTACTCCGCTTAGAATGGTGATAATAAGACGGGATGGGCCCCGGATCATTTCATAAAACACACACATACAATCGGAGGGATACAAAGCACTATGAACAAATGGACCCGAGCAAATTACCAACCTAATCTTCCCCTGTACGGCAATCGGCGCGTTACGGCTTCCAGGGAGCATATCGCGCTTTCCAGGAATGCTGCCAGAGAAGGCATGGTTCTTCTGAAAAATGACCCTGCTGTTCTTCCGCTTGCCAAAGGAAGCAGCCTTGCACTTTTCGGCAAAGGAACCTTTGACTATGTAAAGGGCGGCGGCGGATCCGGTGATGTCACAGTTCCTTATATAAAGAATCTGTATGACGGCTTCCGGGAATATGAAGACCTTGTTTCTGTCTGGGAAAAGGGAGCCTCCTTCTACCGCGACTATGTATCCGCCCAGTATGAGGCAGGCGGAATTCCGGGAATGATTGAGGAGCCGGAGCTTCCGGACGCACTTGCCGATGAGGCAGCTGCCGTCTGCGATACCGCGGTCATCTCCATCAGCCGTTTTTCCGGCGAGGCATGGGACCGCAAGTCCGAGCTTGGCGCTCCGGGCGAGAATGTCTGCGATGACAAAACTCTGACGGATCTGCAGAATCGCCTTTTTGCCCGCAGCGATTTCTACCTGACGCCCCGTGAAGAGGAGTTGATCCGCAAGGTCACAGACCGTTTCCAGCGCGTAATTGTCGTCATGAATGTAGGCGGCATGGTTGCGACCGACTGGTTTGCGGAGAATGAGAAAATCCGCAGTGTCCTCATGGCATGGCAGGGCGGCATGGAAGGCGGCGTTGCAGCAGCAGAGCTCCTTCTCGGCCTTGGCAATCCTTCCGGAAAGCTCTCCGACACCTTTGCCCGGAGACTTGAGGATTATCCTTCCACAGAGGGCTTCCATGAATCCGGCAATTATGTAGACTATACGGAGGATATCTACGTCGGCTATCGCTATTTCGAAACTCTTCCCGGAGCCGCCGAAAAGGTCATTTATCCGTTCGGCTTCGGCCTCTCCTATACGTCGTTCTCGCTGACGGACCAGACAGCTTACGTGATAAAAGGAGAACCCGATCCGGATGCGGAGACAGCGGAGGGCCCGAATCCGGACAGCGGAGATGTGATTCACGCCGAGGTTCTCGTCACGAACACCGGACGCTATGCCGGCCGTGAGGTCGTTCAGCTCTATTTCGGAGCACCGCAGGGACTCCTCGGAAAGCCCGCAAAGGTACTGTGCGGATATCAGAAGACCCGACTTCTTCAGCCGGGCGAGAGCCAGCTCATCTCCATCGAGACGCCTGCCAAGGATCTTGCAAGCTATGATGACCTCGGACGCATCTGCAAATCCGCCTGGATTCTGGAAAAGGGAAGCTATGCGTTCTTCCTCGGAACCGACGTCCGCTCCGCGTCGGAGCTGGAATTCCATTACGTCCTTGAGGCAGACCGCATTGTGCGCCGCCTTGTAAGCCGTATGGCTCCCACACAGCTCTCCATGCGTCTTCGCGCAGACGGAAGCTATGAGAACCTGCCGCTTGGAGAACCCAATGATCCCCGCGACAGTGTACTGGAATGGCTTCCCTATAAGCAGATGGACGGCTGCATGCCCGAGGTACGTTATCAGCCTCACACCTATGCCTCCTGGACCGGAAAAACAAACAGTCTGCCGAAACTGATCGATGTTGCAGAGGGCCGCATGTCTCTGGAGGATTTCATCCATGCACTGCCCGATGAATATCTTGCACAGCTGATCGGCGGACAGCCGAACACCGGCGTTGCCGACACCTTCGGCTACGGAAATCTTCCGGAATACGGAATTCCGAATATCATGACTGCGGACGGCCCTGCAGGGCTTCGTATTCACCCGGAGGTCGGCGTCAAGACAACCGCTTTCCCGTGCTCTACGCTTCTTGCCTGCACCTGGGATCCGGAAACCACCTACGCCGTCGGCCGTGCGGGCGGTGAAGAGGTCATGGAGAACAACATCGGCGTGTGGCTGGCTCCTGCCGTGAACATCCATCGCAGTCCCCTGTGCGGGCGCAACTTCGAGTACTATTCCGAGGACCCGTTCCTTGCCGGAAAGCAGGCTGCCGGGATGGTAGAAGGAATTCAGAGCACACATGTTGCGGCAACCGTAAAGCATTTTGCCCTCAACAACAAGGAAACCAACCGCAAGGATTCCGATTCCCGCGCTTCCGAGCGTGCCATCCGTGAGATCTATCTGAAGCAGTTCGAGATCATTGTGAAGGAGGCTCATCCGTGGAGCATTATGTCCAGCTACAATCTCATCAACGGACACCGCGCTTCCGAAAACCGCGACATGCTGATCGGCATTCTCCGCGAGGAATGGGGCTATGACGGCATGGTCACCACCGACTGGTGGACTTACGGCGAACACTATAAGGAATGTGCAGCGGGAAACGACATGAAGATGGGCTGCGGCTTTGCAGACCGCGTGATGGCTGCACTGGAAAAGGGTGCCATCACAAGAGCACAGCTGGAGCTTGCAGCGCGTCATATTCTGACGCTGATTCTGCGTGTCGGATAAAGAATCATCAGATGGGAAAGGAGAGATCTCCATGGAACAAAATCCGCAGCTTGGTCAAATCAGGAAACAGGCGCAGCGGGCTGTCGCAGAGCTCTGCGATGCCGCGCATCTGCGGCCGGGGGCTCTGTTTGTCGTAGGCTGCTCCTCCAGCGAGGTCCTCGGTGAGAGGATCGGCACTCACACCAGCATGGATGTTGCAGGAGCCCTGTATGAGGGGATTGCCTCCGAGCTGAAGGAGCGCGGCGTCTTCCTTGCCGCTCAGTGCTGTGAGCACTTAAACCGGGCACTCGTTGTCGAACGGACCGTTCTGGAGCGCTATGACCTCGAACAGGTCAATGCCATTCCGCAGCCCAACCACGCAGGCGGAGCCTTTGCCTCCGTCACCTGGAACAGAATGGCAGATCCGGTTCTTGTGGAGAGCATCTGTGCCCGCGCCGACGCCGGAATCGACATCGGCGGGACGCTCATCGGCATGCACATTCATCCGGTTGTTGTTCCGGTCCGCATCTCCACAGACCGGATCGGCGAGGCATCCATCCTCTGTGCAAGACGCCGGCCCAAATATGTCGGCGGCCAGCGTGCGATCTATGATGAGGCGCTTCTGTAACCGTTCCACGTTTCACATCGCGAAAAAAGTGTGCGCCGCAGGGCGCATCCGTTTAAGAAAACGAGACAGGTACCACGCTTTCTGCATGGTACCTGTCTCTTACTTTTCCAATATGCCATCTCGCCGGCTCTCAACCACAATTCTCTCTCGGCCCTCATTCTTCGCCTTATATAAAGCCGCATCCGCCTCATTATACAGCTGGTTAAAACTCATTCCCGATCCGGTAAACACAGCTCCCATGGAAATACTGGTGCCTCCGGCCACTGTTTTCACAACCAGATTCACCTTATCAAAAATCTGATGGGCCCGTGCCCGGATGGTTGCCTCCGGCACACTCTTGTCGAAGAACAGCATGGCAGCAAATTCGTCTCCGCCCATTCGGCAGGCAAAATCCTCCCCTCGCAGGGAAGCCTGCAGATTCTGTGCAATCAGAATCAGATATTCGTCTCCGTTCTGATGCCCATAGGTGTCGTTGTACTGTTTGAACCGGTCCACATCCATCATAATCATCATGGCTGTGGAGCTGCCCTCCAGAAGCTTCATTTCGGTATCATTCTTGAAAGCCGCATGATTTAACAATCCGGTCAGCGAATCAGTCCGACACGTACTCTCCCAGCTGCGAAGCCGGATGTCCGCCTTGCTCTTCACCGCATCCGTCAGCATCTTCAGCGCATAGGTTTCCGATACGTCCGAAATGATAATCTCGAAGCAGCCCTGAAGACCGGGATCATGACACACCCTCCCACAGCAGAACACATAAATCGTTGTGCCATCCTTACGAAGAAGGCGATGTTCATCGAGCGCCAGCTCACTTTGAGCCAGGCTTGCCGACACGTGACTCACGTAATCCAGACGATCCTCCTCCGGAATCAGATCCCTCTGATTCATGGCTCCATTTTTCGTATCTTTCTCGGAATATCCCGTCAGATGTTCAAAATTCTCATCTGTCTCAATAATCGTCCAGGATCCGTTGAGTATATAGCGGCAAAATAACAGGGAATGTGCTGCCGAATGCTCCCTCTTCGAATCGCCCGGATTTGCCTCCGAAGTCGTCATCGCCTTTTCTTCGGCATTCACAGCATCCAGACGGACGGAATACTTCTCCGAGAGAAACTCGATAAACTCTGCTGTAATTGAGGGATCGAACTGCGTGCCCGCATTTCTCCGCAGCTCTTCCACCGCAGCCTTCACCGGCATTCCCTTCCGGTACGGACGATCATTGGTCATGGCATCGTAGGAATCAATCACCGAAATTACACGGGACAAAAGAGGGATGCTTTCCTTGCTCAGCCCGTCCGGATACCCCTTCCCGTCCCATCGTTCATGATGAGACCGGATTTCATTCGCAACCTGCTTCAGCTCCGCATTGCTGTTCGCAATTTCATATCCCGCTTCCACGTGCGAACGCATAATCTTCCACTCACTGTCCGTGAGCTTTCCGGGCTTGTTCAGTATTTCGATGGGAATGCTGATTTTTCCGATATCATGAAGCAGGCACAGCAAAGCCAGCTTACTCTGCTGAGCGTCGGACAATCCGATCTTCTTCCCAAGCTCTGCCCCGATAAGCCGTGTACGCTCGATATGGTGCTCCGTGTCGGAATCACATTCCTCCAGAGCCTTAAGCAGGGAGGAAAGCATGTCCGAATGAATGGACTCTCCGTCAACCAGCTTTTTGGTACGCATCGCCATCACTGCCGACTGGATGCTTTTTTCCATATTCTGATCCCTGGCCGAAGCGACACTGATCCCGTACTGGATGCTTCCGTGAAACGACTGGCTGACCTTCTCCGCATAACCGGCCATCCTGGTCTCATCACTGCGGCTGCAGATTGCAATCAGATTGGCGTCCTGTCCGCGCACAAAATACGTCTCCGGAGGAAATATCTCTCTCATCAGCACGGACATCTGACGGATTTTCTCATTCCCCGCATCCTGGCCGCGCGTTGCATTGATCACGGACAGGCTGTTCACATCGCACACAGCAATTCCGACAGGGAAAATAAAATGCTCTCCCACTTCCCGCATCATCGGCAGGAAATTCTCCCACTTCTGGAAGCCGGTCAGCAGATCAGTCTCAACGGCAATGTCCGAAAAAACAAACATCAGCCCAAGTTTTGCTCCCTTTTCGTTTCGCAGCATCTTGACATCGCAGCGAAGAGATTGTCTCGTTCCCCTCTCTTCCACACGGCACTGCACCGTGTAGCTGCTCGTTTCTCCAAGCTTCAGCACAGGCAGTTCATATTGCTTCATAAACTCGTCAATTCGCCCGCAGTGCTCCAGCTTCTCTCTGCCCAGCAGAGTCTCCGCCCTTTTGTTATGCAGAATTCTGTTGTTCTCATGATCGAACAAAACAATTCCCTGCCCGATGTTCTCAAAAATGCGGGTCTTCATTTTGTTCAGCATGGCATGTGTTGAATAATCAAAGCAATTCCAGTAAATCAGAAAAGACATCAGGCTGTAGCAGCAGATGGAATAATCCAACAGTGAGAAGACATTGTCGCCCGGAATGAACAGGAACACAGCATTGATCCCGATCACCGCCAGAAGCCCCACAACAATCATGGAGTACTGTGGGCGATACTCATTCGGAGTAGTACAAATCTTTCGGATCAGAAGAAACAGAATACAGACAACAACCACATAGGAAAACACGAGATGAAGCTGATACAAAAGCTTCATCTCGTAGCGATAGAAGGAAATCAACGTATTCCTTCGAATGTAATCAATCGCGACGTGGCAGAACGGATTTACCGCAAAAACCACAAAATCAAACAGAGCATAGAGCAGACAGATTCTGGTAAGTACCTTTTCCAGTCCGGAAAATGCTCCCTTGGTAAAATAGGTGGTAAAAATGAAAAGGCTGATCAGAACTCCGTCAATGCCCATGAAATAGATGCTGGACATCACGGATACGAAGCCATAGGATTTGCTGAGAATGCTGCACAGATAGCTGATGTCGATGATGGTTGCCCACATACAGGCAAAGCCCAGATATCTTCCGGTTGTCTTATTCTTTTGAAAAGACTTTACACTTAGCACACCGTCCATGACGGCAATGCTGACCATAAGCACAACATAAGCAACGATCCATATTTCCATGATATAAACTACGCCTCCGTCAAAGTATTCTTCAAGAAAAAATATTTTCCTGCTGCCGCCGGAAAGAATACTTTGAAGCGTTCGCAGTTTATTCTGTTATATCACAATTTTCAGCATATTGGCGAATCTGTTGTTTCAGGGAATCATACCCTTCCGTCTCATAGCATTTCCCGTTCTTCTCCAGGTTTCCGCCATCAAAGGATACCGTCCAGATGCTGCCATCCTGAAATTCAAAGGAATAGATTTCTCCGTCGTCCATGGCCCGAAGGTCTGTCTCCTGTCCGATCACAAGACCGCGAAGCGCCTCCATGCAGGATGCCAGAACCTCTGAATCCGTAATCTCATATTCCCGCACAATTTCTCCAAGCTCCCGATAATCCAGCTTTACCGGTGTCCCTAAGCCGCTTATGCTCTCGTAATACGCCCTTGCCATGGCCACCAGCTCACCGCTTTCGTAAGAAACAGCCGAAATCTTCTCCATGTCAGGATCCGTCTCCGCAGCAGGCGCGGTTTTTCCGCATGCCATACAGAAGATTCCGCACAGCAGACAGGCAGCAGCAAAATAAATGGAGGTTCTCATCATACTGTCTCCCCTTCCTGTGCATCATCCCATGAACAGCTGATGACTCTCCGAAACTCATAGCTGTCCCGTACTCCCTTTGGCGCCATTCTGCGTTCCTCGTAATCTCCGCCGTAGAGCATGAAGTTCGTCGCGAGACCATCGCGAAGCATCTTCCCGAGGGTTGCATTCTGCGCTGCACACGCATAATAATATGTTTTTTCTTTTTCACGCCCTTGAGAAGCCACCCCTGCCGCCGGCCGCTCTTCAGATGCCGTTCGACACGGTGGAAATCAGCGGAAGCGGCCTCACAGCATTGCCTGCAGGGTCTGCCATCCGTTGTGGAGAACTGCACATAATACTCATATTCGGTATCCGTTTCATCCTCATCGGCCGTAAGAGCATCTCTGCTGTCCTCGCAGGTACTGTCCAGCAGGATTTCCGCCACATACATATTTCCGTCCCGGATCATCTCCTGCACCGTCAGCAGATCATTTCCGAACAGCTTTTTCTTCTGCTCCCCCAGATCCTCCGCGACACTTACCGGCACCATTTTGAACTCGAAATCCTCAAGGTCTGCCATCGGCTTCGCCTCGCGTCCGCAGCGGCTGCACACCCCGTTCACGAGATCCATCCCGCAAAACAGACAATAATCCAGGCCTTCCATTTCCTGTTTCTTCCTCGCAAAAAATCCCATGGCCCTCTCCTTTATCAGACAATTATATGTGTGGACGTTAATCATTCTGTTATTGATATCGTACCCGGAAACGGCAAACTACTCAAGTGCTTCCTACGGCCATTTTTTCCGAAGCGCGGTATATGAAATCAGAAAATTGGCAAGCCAGCCTGCCGGAACAGCAAGCCACACAAAGGCAATGCCATAGCGCGGTGCGAGAATCAGTGCAACCGACAGGCGGATGCCGAGATTCACCATATTTGCAAGAAGGAACGGTTTCATGATGCCCAGGCCGCGGAGAACGCCGTCGGTCGCCATTTTGATTCCCATGAAAAGGAAGAAATACCCAAGCCATTTCATGTAATCGCCGGACACCTGATAGGCGAGCGGTGTGCCGTCCTTGCCCAGAAACAATGCTGCAATCTGCGTGTGCAGCGTTTCGATGATCAGAAATGCAAGCAGCGCAAAGAAAACATCGAGCAGGAGCGCCGCACGGTAGCCCTTGCGCACCCGTTCGGTTTTCTTTGCCCCGAGATTCTGCGAAACATACGGAGACACTGCATTTCCGATGGACACAAAGATCAGTGAGAAAACATTTTCCACGCGCATCGTCGCAGAGTAACCGGCGAGTGCCTGCGTGCCAAAGGGGTTTACGACCGCCTGCACAATCATCATCCCAATCGATACGGTGGACTGCTGAAGGACGGAGGGCACTGCGATGGTAAGCATGGAGCCAAGCTCCTGCCGGTCAAACCAGTCGAATCGCCCCGGATACCGGCGCATCCTTCGAAGGAAGATCAGAAGTGAGAAAACAGCAGAAATGCCCTGCGAAATCAAAGTCGCAAGGGCCGCACCATAAACGCCCATGCCAAGAACTGCCACCATCCAGAGGTCCATAACAATATTCAATATGGAGGAAAAGATCAGAAGTGCAAGCGGAATCCTCGATTCCCCGATGGAGGTGAACATGCTGGACAGGATGTTGTACATAAAAAGGAACGGAAAACCAAGAAAATAGACCCGAAGATACAGCACCGCAATTTCAATGATGTCCGCCGGTGTCTGCAAAAGCCCCATCATCGGCCTGGAAAGTGCCAAGCCAAGTGCGCCGAGTATCGCGCCAAGAACCAGAAAGCTGATGAGCGAGGTCGACACAATTGTCTTCATCTTATCGTAGCTGCGCGCGCCAAAGGCCCGGCTCACGAGCACGCCTGCACCGACACCTGCTCCAAGCGCCACGCAGATGAAGACATTCGTCAGGGCAGCACAGGCACCGACTGCAGCAAGCGCCGCAGAGCCGACATACTGCCCGACGATGATGGAATCGGCCATATTATAAACCTGCTGAAAAAAACTGCCGATGATCATCGGCAGTGCAAAAATGGTCAGCGCCTTCAGCGGCGCATCGGTGATTAAATATTCTTCTGATTTCACTGACATGAATCTGGTCCTTCCGGTTATCGCATAGATATTGCTGTAGCTTGATTCCGCCACGCAGCTATCATACGACTTTTTATTGCCGGAAGTACAGTGCGATGTCAGTCCGCAATTGAAATGTTATACCACTTGATCTCGTTTGCCTCCTCCAGCTATTTTTCTCAGGCCTTCAAAAAGATAGCAGGGGTTTCTCCCAGCAGCTACCGCAGGTTGAGCAAATCATCGGATCAACAGACGGAATAAAGCACAGAAAGGCTTTTACACTCTTTCTTCTGTTTTCAGCACAAGCGTCTCGTACCCGGCAAGAGTCACCTCGCCGTACAGAGACTCTCCGGTATAAAGATTCTTCATCGTCTCCTTCAGCCGGATTGCCTGATTCTCCTTGCTGTAGTTCAATACGAAGAAATACTTCGCTCCGTTCTTCACACGAACCGCAATTTCGCATTCCTTCGGAAGCTCAACAACAGCTTCATACGGCGACTCTACACCAAGCTTCCGGAAGAACACCTCTGCGGTCTTTTCCGTAAATGCGCCGCCGAAATAAAGGACCCTTCCCTTTCCAAACAAATGCTCCGTCAACGCAGGCACGCCTTTATAATAGCTGTTTGCATACAAAGCGAGCACCTTTGTGTCTTCTTTTGCTTCCAGCTCATCATTGAAGACAGCAGCTTCCACCATTTCACCGTCCCAGTCCGCATAGACCGGCGCCTCTTCTGCCGCAACAAGGGTGAATTCCGCAACCTCCGCACCGGCAAGCTCCCTTGCAAGTCCGGGAAGGTTCTCCTGCACGCATCTTCCGTTTTCATTCTTCATCCCGGCACGGCACCCAAGGACAAGCACTCCGCCCTGCGAAACATATTCTGCCAGAACCGCCGTCTGCTGCTCATCCAGAAGGAGCGCATGCGGATAGAACAAAACACGGTACCGCTTCAGATCCTCCACGGTCGATTCTCTGCGAAGGTATACAAAATCAACCGGAGTATGTGTCATCTGAGAAGCGGTGTAAAGCCCCATTCTGCTGGTATTCTCGATATTCCCATGCCAAACATCAAGCTCTGCGTCAAACTTGTTGTCATAGGTTTCGACAATGCCGATCTTCGCTTCATATTCCGAACCGGCAAGCTCCGAAATGGCCTCGAATTTTCTGTGAATTTCGCGGATTTCGCGGATTCTCCGGTTCTCACGGCTGCTGTAATCCAGAATGCCATGCCAGTATATTTCCGTTCCCATCGTGCAGGTTCTCCACCGGAAATAACCGATGTAATCTGCGCCGTGCGCGATGCTCTGCATGGTCCAAAGTGTAATCTGACCGGGGCGGGGTGTCGGAGCCTCCATTCCGGTATTCCATCCGTTCGCCCCGGACTGCTGCTCCATAATGCCAAAGATTCCCTGAAGAGACCGCACTTCGTCCAGATTCATGCACCACATCCGGTCCTTTAATCCGTTCATTTCGATAAAATGGGAATTCAGGCCATACGCCATGTTCGGATAGGAGTCATAGGTCATGAAATCCAGACTTTCGCTCGTCATCCGATGATTATCCAGATCACCGAACAGGCCATTGGTAGTGATAAAATCTCCTGGCTTGATATATTTCCGCAGAATATCGCTCTGCAGCTTCGCCCACCTGCAGGCACTGTCGGACACAAAGCGCTTGTAATCCAGTACCTCATGCGGATTTGTGTTGTTGCTGAGAGTGGTGCGCGGAACGTATACCTCCCCCCAGGACGTATAGGTCTGATTCCAGAAGGCGGTTCCCCAGGCGGCGTTCAGTGCCTCAATGGTTCCGTATTTCTTTTTCAGAAATTCCCGGAACGCAATCGTGTCGCTATCGGAGTAGAACTCATTCATTTCACAGTTGATCTCATTGTCAAGCTGCCATCCGATGATTGCCGGATGCTTTGCATAGTGCTCCCCCAACCGTTCCGTCAATTCTCTGGTAAATCTTTGATAAATCAGCGAGTTATAATTGTAATGCCGCCTTGCACCATGCCGGTACAAAACGCCGTCCTGCCTCGCATTCAGAACCTCCGGATACCGATCCGTCATCCATGCGGGCGGAGTTGCGGTGGGCGTGCAGAAAATCACCCGCATTCCCTTTTTCTCACACAGGTCCAGAAATTCATCAAAGAAATCCCATGTATATTCTCCCTCCCGGGGCTCGAATTTGTTCCATGAAAACTCCGCAATCCGGATCACCTCAATTCCTGTTTCCAGCATGCGCTCCAGATCCTCTTCCCACATGCTCCTGTCCCAGTGCTCCGGATAATAATCCGTGCCCATAATGATTCGATCACCGTTTAATATGTAGCTCATATCTCACCTCTTTACATAATAATTTATTGTTCTTGATTACTCTTTCACCGCTCCTGCTGTTAATCCCGACATAAAGTATTTGGATGCACATAGAAAAGCAACCAGCAGCGGAAGCACGGCACAGGTACTTGCCAGCATCATCGCACCGTAATCGGTGCCTCGGTCACTCACCATAGAGCGAAGCATCAACGGAAGTGTCTGAAGCTTCGGGCTCTTTAAAATCATCATCGGCTGCATAAAGTCATTCCACACATTTACAAAATTCATAATTCCCAACGATGCATATGCTGGAAGAAGAATAGGTGCCACAATTCGGAAGAAGACCGTCCATTCCGAACAGCCGTCAATTCTTGCAGCCTCCACAAGAGACACCGGAACATTGTTTTTGCAATACTGCCGCATCCAATATATGCCGAATGCATTCGCGCAATTCGGGATAATAAGGGCCCGGAACGTATCCACCCAATGGAACTTACTCATCATAATGTACCAGGGAATAATTCCAGCTGTTGCCGGAATCATCATGGTTCCAAGAAGAATGCCAAACAGAACCGAGCGTCCCGGAAAGTTGTAAACAGCAAACGCATAACCGGCAATCGAGCAGAAAAACAAAACCAGTGCTACATATGAAAATGTAATAATACAGCTGTTTCTAAATGCCCTCAAGAAGTTAATGGCATCGTTCATATTTATGAAGTTGGTTTTCAGATTTCCGCCAAAGGTCAGATACGGGGGGAAGGAAAAGATCTCCTGCGTTGTTCTTGTCGACATGACAAACATGTCATAAAAGGGAAACAGCATGACAACAGCAACAATGACCAGAACGGCATAGAGCGCAATTGTTTTCCCTTTCGGGACGAACCTGGCAATCAAGAACAGCACAACCGCAACAACGGCAATAAACAAAAGAAGTTTCATCAGTTTCTTCCCTCCTTTCTTGCCTTTCTCATTTCCTTACGCATTTCTTTTCTCTGACGCCGAACCGCCTTATCCGCAATATAGTCCGGATCTTTCTTATCCTCGGTTCCTTTATTTACACAGACAGAAATGATTACGATCATAACGGTAATGATGTATGCAACCGCAGATGCATAGCCATACAGATTTCCTCCCTGCGGTGCCTTTGACAGCAAATACGCCATCAGCGTCAAGCCTCCGTTATTCAGACCGCCCTGCCAATTCTGTCCGGTCAGGATAAACGGCTCGGTAAACAAATTAAACATACCGATTGTCGACTGAATGATTGTAAAAATAATGATTGGCTTCAGCAACGGGATGCATATTTTAAACAGAACCTGTACCTGATTTGCTCCATCAATCTCAGCCGCCTCATAAATATCATTGCTGATTCCCTGCATACCCGCCAGATAAATGACCATGTTCCAGCCAATCCACTTCCAGGCAAACATCACAATGACGGCCACCTTAATCAGCGAGCCATCTCCGCCAAGCCAGTTAATCTTTTCTCCGCCAAGCAATGTTACGAACCAGTTAATGACACCGTAGTTATTCCCAAACATCTGCTGGAAAACAATCGAAATTGCTACGGAGCTGGTTACCATCGGCATAAAATAGATGGTTTTGAAAATATTCTCGCCCTTTACCAGCTTGGAATTCAGAATAAATGCAAGCGCCAAGCCTCCGAGAAGAATCGGAATATGCGCAATAATTCCAATCAGCAATGTGTTTTTTAAGGCCTTCCAGAACAGCGGATCCTTAAAAACATTCATATAATTCTCAAGTCCGATAAAATGCATTGCCGACAAGCCATCCCATCGGAAGAAGCTGAGATAGAATCCATAGGCAATGGGAAACAGTCCGAAAATTGCAAAAAGAATAAAAAATGGAGCTACATAACAATATGCCACCTTATAGTCTTTCCAAACTTGTTTGAGGTTCATTCCGTTTGTTCCTCCTCAAATTCAAAACGGAGACCGGGCTGCATGCCCAGCCTCCGTGAGGTCTTCTGCAGTTCATCCGAAGCGGTTTCAGTTATCCTTCCAAACTCCTGCATCCTTTAATGTCTGAATCTGCTGCTCCTTAATTTCCTTGGTTGCCGCATCGATATTCTGTGCAAACAGATCACGGATCTCCTCTGCGCTCTTACCTTCCTGAAGGCCCTGGTTCACAGATGTGAAAATCTGTCCTTCCGCTGTGGTGTCCATCTGCGTAGTGTAAACAGGCTCCAGCTGCGTAGCCAGCTCTGCCCAGAGCTCTCTTGTTTTCTGTCCGCCGAAATAAGGATCCTCGTACTCATAAATGGCATTATCCTCATAAGCAGGAGTGTATGCCGGGAAGTAGTCCACTGCTTCAAACATATCATTCTGCCCCTTAGCCGTTGCGAGCATGTAAGATACAAACGCCCATGCAGCTTCTTTATTCTGGCTCTGCTCCGGAATTACAAGGAAGGAACCCCCCCCCAGTTCTTTGCTCCGATTCCTGCCGGAAGATTTGCAACAGCCCAATGCCCTGCTCCATCCGGATCAATATCCGTCTTCAGGAATCCGCCAAACCAGCAGCCGTTCGGCACACATGCAATAGATCCGTCTGCGTATGCCGCATAAGCTTCCGTCGACCACATATCCACGTTCATATCCAGGCCTTCCTGACGCATCTTAATGATCGTATTCAGGCAATCGATGTCGCCGTCTCTCTCAAGCTTCAGGTTCAGATCCTCATCATAATAATCTCTGTTCTGGAAAAGCAGCTGATACAGATAGGAGCCATCCGCAATAAACCAGTTGTTATTGCTCAAAGCATGCACAGCCTCCGCTGCCTTCAGCACCCCGTCCCATGTGCTCAGATATTCATCAACCTCTTCCGGATCCGTCGGAAGTCCGGCCTTCTCAAAAATATCCGTCCGATAGAAAATGGTTGTCGGTCCTACATCCCAGGGAATCAGACGTATCGCGGAACCGTCATCCGAAATGCACTGATCCCATTTAAACGATACGAAATCATCCTTTAAATTCTGAGCCCCAAACTGATTCAGGTCAGCAAGTGCAGCAGAATTCCGATACTGAGCTACATACGCTCCCTCTACCATTGCTACATCCGGAGCTCCCGATCCGGCCGCAAGGGCTGTCTGTAAGTTCTGATGATGCGCGGTGGTATCCGTGAACTGAAGTTCCACATTAATATTAGGATATTTCTCATTAAATCCAGCCATCGCCGCTTCAAAAGCGTCATCGCCAGACGGCCAGCCGCCAACAATAATATCCCCGGAAACGTCGCTTCCAGCTTCCACAAGCTCGCCGGATTCCGTTTGTGCATTGTCAGAAGAAGCGTCTGCAGATTCTGCACTGCTTGAAGCAGCTCCTGAAGAATCACTTCCGCCGCAGCCGGCAAGAAGAGAAATCGATAATGCTGATGCAGCAGTCAGAGCCAATACTCTTTTCGCTTTCATATAATTCATCCTCCTTGTTGTACCAACCATTGAATACAAAATATCAACATCATACAGTTCTTACAGAGGCGCCTTCTGCAATATGTATGTTCTGTCTGGAATAATAGTGTATTTTCTTTCCTTCGATTCGATCCATCAGAAGATTAGCCAGCTTCTTTCCCATATCTTCCGGATCCGGAGTAACGCTTGTAATTTCCGGAGCCATGGTCTTTCTTCGAATCGTGCCGTCAAAACTCATAATCGAAATATCGTCCGGTATCTTTTTACCTCCAAACTCAAGCTGTGAAATAAAGCCAATGGCGAATTCATCGTTAAAACAAATTACAGCGCTTACATCCGGCTTTTTCTCCAAAAATTCCCGTCCGACTGTTTTTCCTTTTTCAAGATAATATTCATCGATATTTTCCAAACCGCTGACCGTTTTAGCAACATCACATTCCGTTTCTCCTTCGATGCCAAGATAGTACTTTTCTAATTGGTCTTCGAACACAGTTTTCATAGCGTTTTTCCAGCAAATCGTTCTTCCATCGCCGTGATCATAGGAATACGGCCCTGCATAAGCAATTCTTCGATGCCCTCGCTTTCTCAGGTAATGAATGGCAGATTCCATACTGCTGTAAAGATCCCATTCTACAGTCGGGACAGCCACCGAAAGAGACTGCATGTTCCCAAAGCTCGCGCAAACCACCGGAAGAAAATAATTTTTCCCATAATATGAAATATATTCTGCTGCAAACACATCATTCTGTAGAATAATGCCGTCCGTAATCATTCCTTTAATATTGGCAAAATCCATGTCTCCATTGATCATCACCACATAATCCCGGGCTTTCGCTTCAGACAGCATGCCAAAGTACATTCCAATGTTGAAAGAATTGTTGAGATCCTTGCAATAGAAAATAATCTGCCTGGTTCTTTTCTGCTGAAGAGACATAGCCACCGGGTTTGGCACATAGCCTAATTCCTTGGCAATTCTAAGGATTGTGTCCTTCTTATTCTGTTCAACATATCCACTGTTGTTTAAAGCTCTGGACACCACGGATACGGAAACGCCCGCCCTATCCGCAACATCTTTTCTGGTCACATTCGACTTCATCGCGTTGCCTGTGCATATTCACAATCTGGGCACCTGTCCATGCCGCTTGTTATCAGCATTATTTCCTCGTTTGATGCTGTAAGTTTATCTCACTCACCATTTTATGTATACACGTCAATGTGTGGTCATGTGTCCACATCGAACACTTTTGTCAAATGAAAGCAACAAAAAATCCTTGAAACCATTGCAGTTTCAAGGATCTTCACAAAGCGACGAGGCTCGAACATAAAAAAACGTCAAAAACACTGAAAGGAAAGGCTTTGTCGAACTTCCTGCCTTCCAGGTGACAAAGAAGTAACATTTTCAGGCCTATTACGGCTCCGGATTTCTCCGGAGCCGTAACGTCATCAATAGAGTGTTTATGCCATGGATACTCAGCTTCTTAATATCTTTACAATCACTTCGTAAGTTTGCGGATAATTTCCTGAATCTGATCCTCCGGAGCTCCCAGCTCTCTGGAAATCTGATCTGCGGAATAATGCAGCTTCGTGTAATAGACCTGAATCATCCCTTCCAGCTTTCCCTGCGCAAGTCCTTCCAGTTTTCCTTCTTCTCTGCCCTTATTCTCAACCTTGTCTAATACTATGCACATACTGGTACCTCCCTTTCCCGGCAGCTCCTCTATGACCTCTTCAAATCTCCGGTCATCCGTCAGAACTGACATCAATTTTAACGTTTCATCCACGTGCTGCAAAAGATCCGCGCTCGGCTTGTAATCATTCGTCATCCGTTTCTGGACCAAATAGTCTGCGACATACCGGAAATCACTCCGAAACTGCTTCACCTTCTCTGGTGTCAGAAAAGCAATTTCATAAAGATTCTTCATCTCGTAATCACTGACATACGGCTCAAACCTTTCTGGGATCTCCATCAGATCCATCAGATGATGGCTGTAATTCCACGGTGTCGTGCCAAAGTACAGAACCAATGTGATCACCGGATAAATGTGGTCCGGATTCTCATGCAGGAGCTGTGCACGATATGATTGTCCATCATAGCCAATCTGCCGCACCGGCATGAATTTCTCGGTTGCTGTCTGGTGTTCAAAGCCAAACAGCGTAATCGTTGTCTTACCGCTTTTCAGCAGCTTGGACACATCTCTTTCCTGCTCATGTATCCTTCCGTCCGCTTTGTACTGGCTCCGATCCTTCACCGTTTCCAGATCATCTGCCGCTACGATTTGTTTTCCATCAAAGAGCAACACGTTCACAATATCAGCGAATACATCATTATAATCTGCCAGCAGTTTCTCGGTAACATCTTTCTCTGCCATGTTTCCCTCAGCTTTCTCTCCGGGCCCCCGCTATGCTCCTATATTGTACCAAAACAGAGTACCTCAAAGGAAACATTTTCATTCTTCACTGAACCAGGCAAAAAACGCTTCCATTCCATTCAGAAATAATGAACGGCAATAAACAGCAACAAAAATCCCTTGAAACCATCATAGTTTCAAGGGATCACACAGAGCGCCAGACGAGGCTCGAACTCACTGATTTTACAAGAAAGCATTGAAAGAAAGGGCTTTGCCGAGCTCCAATCCCTATGGTAACAAAATTGTCTTCCCTTTCCTGGCCCAACCTTTCGTTTTATTATTCCACCAATTTTTTCTCTTCATCTTCCTCGTTCTGCTGTAGAATATCACGCTCAGTTCATGCAGTATGTCTTGCAGTCTGCAATACAACGAATTACAATGTGATCAACAGGAGGTATTTGATATGAAAGACTCAACCGTAAGTGCCCGTGTTGAAAATAATGTAAAGATCGAAGCAGAAGACATTCTGCAGAAGCTTGGTGTTCCTGTTTCTGTTGTAATTAATTCCCTTTACCGTCAGATCATTTACCATCATGGTGTTCCTTTCTCTCTGACGATTCCGGCAGAGCCAGGAACCGTTGATGCAATGTCTGATGCCGAATTGAATGCAAAACTCCAGCACAGCTACGCTCAGGCGATTTCCGGTGAAGGCAGACCAATGAGCGAGGTGTTTGACGATCTGGAAGGGGGTCTTAAATAAGTGGACTCCTATGAAATCATCATTACACCGGATGCAGAAACTGACGTACATGGCTTCCAGTATCGCTCCTATAGAACAGGAGCCATGGCACTCCAGAGGTGTGCGAAAAATCATCGCCAAGAACTTTTACATCTATTACAGACCAGATGATGCATCCGGCAAGGTGTATATTCTGAATGTAATCTACGCAAAGCGGGATCAGCTCAGAGCATTAAAAAATATGAATCTGCACGATTAACCGAAAGGCTGTCCTTATTCGTAAGGGTTGCCTTTTTCTGTCTCCAATCTCAGGGTGTAGCGGATGGATTCCTTTTGAGGTTCCAAATAGGAAGTTTCTCAGCAGCATCTGGTTGATCGTATGAAGAAATACTACGACCTCCTGATCTGTGATAATTACCTCCCAAATCATAAACCATAGTCTTTGCGAATATCAGTAAATACCTGCTTTACGGGTTTTGTTCTGCCTGCAGCCATATCCGCATACCCTTTTTCCAGTTCCGCATTCAATTCTGCTTCGGTCAATTCTGCCTGCTCTTTCACATCTGGCTCTATTCTTGCGTACAAATCAGCTGATTTTGTTGCCATAGTGCAACACTCCTTTCAGAAATCTTAATGTCTTCCTGTCTAGCTACATTATGGTAATTCGTGCGTACAGCAGCAATACATTTTTCTTCTTCACAGACTGTGTAGCTTTATTTCAGCCCCATTTCAATTTTAAAATTTCTGACATATTTATTATAGATATTCTATAACGTTTATCACGAAAGGAGGATTTATGGATAACATTTACATTGCGGTGGTAAGTCAGAATTACGCCGCAGATGTTCCACATCAGGATATTCCGGGCACTGACCTTTGTTGCATCGCAAAAACCTACCATGACAAAAGCCCTTTTCCTCATGTGGTTACGACCGAAGATCTTCAGGCAGAAAGACTTACCGATGAAGAACTTTTTGAGCTTGCCTACCCGTCTGTCTCGCCCGATCACTACTGCATTCGATCAATCGAGCAAGCCCTTGGCGGTGTTATGGGTGAGGAAATTGCAGCGGATCTCACTGCCGATCTCCCCCACGGAACCATTTTTGTCGTTTCCAACAAGGATGGTCTGGACGGAGCTTCTGTTCTGGCCAGCCCGGAAGCGATGCAGCTCATTCAGGCACACCTCGGCAGCGGCGAGCTGATCATCATTCCCAGTTCAGTTCATGAGATTCTTGTGCTGCGCAGGGAAGATGCCCCCAGCGTATCCGACCTGAACCAAGTCATTCGGGAGGTTAATCAGGCGGAAGTCGCTGAGAAAGCCAGACTTGCCGATCATGCTTTCAGTTTCAATAGCCGACTGAACATTGCGCGTGACGAAGCACTTTCCCAAGATCAAGAATGCACTAAAAAGAAAGAGAGGATATTGGTATGAAAGTAACTACCGATAATTTGAGAAAAGCAATCGGTTTGTCAGATCTTATTGCCAGCAGAACAGTTGTCGCGGATGTTCCTGATGGCTCCGAAGCTCCCGCTGACATCCCCTATGATCTGGACACATATCCTTTGGATCAGCCCTATGAAGACGATTCAGCCAACGAAGTTCCCCCAGCTGACATCTCTGATCCATGCGAAGATCTTCCATTCGACTGACACTTTTGGGAAAAGGAGGCTTCATGAGCACACGTTCTGAACAAGTCAAAGCCCTGACCGCTCAGCTTGAGCAGGGCGTTAAAGATATCTTTCATAGTGACAACTACCTGAATTTTCTGCGCACTATGGCGAAGTTCCATTCCTACTCCGTGAACAACGAACTTCTGATTCATCTGCAGTGTCCCAATGCAAGTTTTGTTGCCGGATATACCACGTGGCGCGACAAATTTCATCGGCACGTCAAAGCCAATGAGCAGGGAATACGCATCCTTGCTCCCGCTCCCTACAGATGCCACGAAGAAGTGGAGGATCCTATCACCCATGAGCTGACAGTCAGACAGATCACCGTGATGTCGTATCGCACCGCTGTATGCTTCGATACCCGTAATACATAAGGCTTTCAATCCGTCCTTTCGAACAGAAAAGTGTCAGAGCAATGTCTCATTAATGTGTACTATTGAAACATCATTTCCACATGTTTTTCGCGCAAGGTAAGAAAGGTCCTTTGCCAACGGAGAACAGATCTCCGCTGATTTCAAACACAGCCGGAATGGACAACATAATCGTTTATGATGGAAGTACACTTCTTGTAATTGACGCGAATTCTGTTAATCTGAATGCAGGAAGTTCGGCATTGCAGGAGGAAATGGCACGAGAAAGAATTGTAAGAGACAAGATATTAGGCAGTTATAATTTCACCTTCCCAAACGGTCCATGCAAAAGCGACGGTTGTTATCACCTGCATTTGCACAATGCAGAAGGGAAAACCATCTCGCGCACCGTAAAGGCAAAGACAATCGAAGAGCTGAAGGACAAGATCTACAAGTATCACAAAGATATGCTCCCTTCCAGCCTCTCCTTTGCCGAGATGTTTCAGAAGGCTCAGCAGGATGTGTTCCGGTATGTGAAGCAAGACAGCGATGCGTATCACAGCAAGCTCAACAGCTTTAACCGCAGACAACAGCTGTTTGACCGCTTTATCACAGGAACGTCTTGGGAAAAGAAGAAGATCACCACCTTCACTGTGCAGGACATTGATGACTTGATCCTTTACAATCTGCAGCGCTATGATCTGCGCACCAGAGCATTGTCCAGTCTGAAGTCCATCATCCGTATGACCTTTGATTATGCTGTCAGTCACGGATGCATCAGACACAATCCCTACCCGGATCTGGATTCCAGAAGGTACCAGGATCTTCTGGTTCCCGATGCGCCTGTAAGAGAACGCGGCTATACGGAAGATGAGCTGAACAGGATTCTCAACTATCTGCACCAGAAGGAAGAAAGCGATCCCAGATGCACCACAAGCTGGGCGCTGGAGCTTGTCGTTATCTGTGCGCTGCGAAGAGGCGAGGTTCCGCCCCTTCGTCTGGAAGATATCCAATGGGGACGTCAGCCCGGGCTGTATCTTCATCGAACGCTGCTGGAAGTCAGGAACACTGACAGTGACAACAAGATTGGATACTATCCAGTAGAACACACCAAAACGCACAAAGATCGGCTTTACCCAATGTCCGACCAGCTTAAGGAATTTCTGGACCGATATCTGCCGATTCGGAACGCTCACTATCCGACCAGTCCTTTCCTGTTTCCAGCGCGCAGATGGGACAATAAGAACCACCGTTGGGAAGAGGGCGGCATGATCACCGATCAGACCATTCCAAGCTTTTACAGCAGGATGTGCACCCAGCTTGGCATCAAGAGAGATTCATCCTGCATCCGGGGTACTCATGCCTTCCGCCGCAACGCAATTACCGACACAATGGTAGCGTCCGGCGGCAACATCGATCTGACCGCTCAGATTTTCGGAAATTCTCCGGAGACAATCCGGAAGGCATATCTTCTGGACATGAACTATGACGCAAAACTGGCAGCCCTGAACGGCTGCCAGCAGAAGAAAGCAATGGTGGTTTGATGTGATTTTGCAAGGATTTTCATTGGTAACACGTGGTAACAAGCAAAAGATCCCCGGAAATCATTGATTTCACAGGGATCACACAGAGCGACAGACGAGGCTCGAACTCGCGGTCTCCACCTTGGCAAGGTGGCGCTTTACCAACTAAGCTACTATCGCATTTATTATTTTCTTCCCTTCGGTGATCTTCTGTAGAAGTTCTGTTCCTTGGGACGAGTGTTATAATACTATATCCTCAGAACGATGTCAAACCCTTTTTGAAAATATTTTAAAAAACTTTTTCGAGCGTATTTACGTTGTTTTCGATAAGGGTGCTGCCGCAGGCACACAGCCCGCGGCAGCCTCCTTCCGAGTGAAGTCACCACCGGAAAAATTTTCGAATCAGCGATAAGACTCCAGGATCTCAAGTCTGCACTTCAGCTCCTTCTGCAGAGACAGATAAATATACCTTCCGCTTCCATCCGAGTAGTTTCCTTCCTGCTCCACCACAGCGTCAAACTCCTTCTTAAGACGATCGATCACTTCATCTGCATTGTCTACCTGGAACGCAATGTGGTGAATTCCTTCGCCGTATTTGTCCAGATGATCTCTCCATACAGAGGGCTCATGATTCGGTTCAATCAGCTCCAGCTGAACTCCCGGTGTCAGATCGAAAAAGGCAAGCTTCGCAGCTGCCTTGGGTGCAGGTTCCCCGAAAACCTTTGTCTGTATGACATCAACCTCTCCCACCCCATTTGTCGCAGGCTCCTCCACATCAAAGAGCAGCGCATATTTCTTCTTGGTTTCCTCAATGTCATTGACCACAAAGCCCACCTGCGAAAACCTTGCGTGATTCAGAATCTCCTTTAAGCTCATTTCCTTTTCCTCCTTTTCATCCCATGCTCTTTTATTCCGCACCCATTTGCCTTGTGCAAGTGGTACCCATACATTTATCACTGACATGTCCGACCTCATACCAGGTCTGACTCTCCCCCGATTTCAGAATTCCTGTCAGGACATCCAGAACATGCAGTGTCATTTCTTTTCCAACGGCAGCCGGGCGATGCTCCTGAATGGCCCTTACCATTTCTGCAACGCCAAGTCCCCGGACATATTCGCCAATGTCCTGTGCTAACTCCGGCATAGCAAACGCTTCCCCGTTTCCATGGTCATCTCCGCCCATGCAGGCAGCAAGCTTTTGCTCTTTTCGATATATCTTCGGCACGCCTCCATGATGATTGGGATCCGGAACCATCATGGTTCCCTCCGTTCCATACACTTCAAACAGCGGAAGCGACGATTTCCAGATATCGAAGCTGAAGTTCATATTAACACGAACACCGTTTTCCATCTCCATCAGTACCGCATAATAGGTGGGAACCTGTACGTCAACGATTTCCCCTTTGCGCGGCCCGTTGTAGATTTCTCTCTGATCAAAGCCCTTTCCCTGCAGAGAAATCAACCGCTTTACAGTTCCGAACATACTCACCAGAACAGTAAGATAATAGGCTCCCATGTCATAGACCGGTCCGCCTCCTTCCGAGTAGAACGGCTCCGGCGAAGGGTGCCAGGTTTCCACCCCGGAAGTCATCATATTGGCTGTGACATACAGCGGTTTTCCAATCCAACCATCCTGCAGCAGCTTCCTGCAGGTTATCATCGCACTGCCAAGAAATGTATCCGGAGCGCTTCCTGCATAAAGTCCCTTAGACTCCGCAAGGGTAAAAATTTCCTCCGCTTCCTCTACGCTCAGTGCAAACGGCTTCTCACAGAAGACATGCTTGCCGGCATTCAGAATCCTACGATTGATTTCCGTATGAACCTTCGGAGGTGTCAGATTGATCACCAGCTCAATGTCTTTCCGCTCCAGAAGCTCATCCACGCTGCAGACAACAGGAATCTGAAATTCCTCCGCCAGTTTCTTCGCCTTGTCCATAGAGGAATTTGCCACCGCCTCGATTGAAACAAGGTCAGAATACAATCGCTGCAGATCTCTTACATAAATACGGCTGATCACACCGCAGCCAATGATTCCAAGCTTCATTGGATCCCCCCTTCCGAAATCAGATATCAATTCATCAAACACTCCTTGCTCAGAATATTATAATAATATTACACTGTATACAGCCACTGCGGCAAAAAAAGAAGCAGCCGAACGCATTGGTTTCAGCCGCTTCTTTTTTACTTTATTTGCTTTTCACAGATCCTTCTGCATCAGATCCCGGGGCTTTCCTCCATACTTCAGGCCGGACCACACCACCCGATACCCAATCTTCTCAAAGGACCTGTGACTGTATCGGTTCTCCGGATGAACTGTCCCCATAAGATGGGTATATCCCGCTGCCCTCAGCTCCGTTTCCGGAAATTCCATAAGGCGGCTCTGAAGCCCATGTCCGCGGTGCTCCGGGAGAACTACTGCGGTGTCCATATGGACCACTTTTTTCAGCTCTTCCTCTGAAAAGTTAACGTGATGCCCGAGGTTATGTTCCGAAAGGCCCGGAATTTCCAGAAAGAACAACCCGGCAGGAATGTCCTTCCTGTTATCCACCGGGAGTTCCTCCCCGTTTCCATTCGCACTCTCCAGACGTTCCATCGCCAGATAGCAGAGAACCTTTTCCTGCCGGAAATCGCGCAGCTCTTCGTCCAGATTATCAATGGAAAACCAAATCTGCTGCTCCGCGGGCATTTCCTTCTTCACCCGGATCACCATCTCCCGGACCAGCTGCTCCTCACCGGGGACGGCCCGGCGGATGTAATACAAATCCGTCATTTTCTCTCCATTTCTCTTATGCCAGCAGCTGTGCAAAAAGAGGACACAGGACTGCCGTCAGAATCCCGGCAACCGCAATGGACAGGCCGCTCATGGCACCTTCCACCTCCCCCATCTGCAGGGCCTTGCTCGTTCCCACTGCATGTGCAGAGGTGCCGATTCCGACGCCCTTTGCAATGGGATCCGTTATATGAAACCACTTGCAGACTGCTTCTGCAAGCAGATTTCCCGCGATTCCTGTCAGAATTACAATGGCTCCGGTCAGAGCCGTGATTCCGCCAAGCTCTCCTGCGACATCCATGCTGATCGCCGTTGTCACCGACTTCGGAAGAATGGTGACATACTGCTCATGGGACAGGTCAAAAACCAGTGCCAGAGCAAGCGCACTCCCCAGGCTGACAAAGGTGCCCACCGAAATACCCGCGATGATCGCCGCGGCATTTTCCTTCAGAAGATCCCATTTCTCATACAGCGGGATAGCCAGACTGATGGTCGCAGGCAGAAGAAGATAGCTGACCGGTGCCGAACTTTCCTTATAGTCCGAATAAGGAATCTTCAGAATAGACAGAAGAATGATCACGAAGATGCTGCCAAGAAGAAGCGGATTAAAAAATGCCTTTCCGGTCAGCCGGTTGATCAAGGCACCAAGGCCAAAAGCCGCCAGTGTGAGAAGAACACCCCAGACCGCAGAAAGGGATAGAAAATCATTCAATAATGCCGTCATCGTGCCTCCTCCTGTTCCGTTTCCTGATCGCCGCTGCTGCTCTGTTTTCTTCTGGAAAAGCTCTGTGTGGTTCGTCCCGCAGATGCCAGAACCAGAATCGTGACCGGAACAATCGCAAGGAGAATCGGAATAATCATTTCTCCAAGCTCTCCCCACAGCTCCATTACCCCGACCGCTGCCGGCACAAACAGAAGCGGAAAGATTCCGGTCAGAAAATTTCCAACCTCCTTCACCTGCTCCAGTCTCACAATTCCCGTCTTCAATGCCGCCAGCAGCAGAATCAGGCCGTAGATGCTGGCCGGAACCGGAAGCGGTAGAACCTCGTGCAGGATTTCTCCCAGAAAGCAGAACCCCATAATGCGTGCAAACTGATACAGATAGCACATAAAAATCCCTCCCATCGCTCATAATTCGCTAAGAAAACGAACATTCCCATTGTAAGCGATGGAGGGATTGATTCAATGGCACTGCATAAACTGTCTGTAAACTGCCAAGTTTTAGCTGGTTGCACCCGTTCCTTATAAAAACCGATTACAGCAGCTCCTTGTAGAAGGGGATCAGAACCGAGGCAGACTTCTTCAGCGCTGCTTCTTCATCCTCCTTCAGCTTGATTTCAACAATCTCACGGGCACCGGTCTTGTCAATGATGGTCGGCATGCTGAGGAACACATCGTCCAGTCCGTAAAGCCCGTTCAGGCATACCGATACCGGGTAGATCCGGTTCTCATTGAACAGAATCGACTTTACGATTGCCGTAGTGGATGCCGCAATGCCATAGCAGGTGTTGCCCTTACGGTTAAAGATCTCCCAGCCGGCCTGAATGGTCTTCTTCAGGAGGTCCTCCTTCGTGACATTCTTCGTGCGGTCCGCATTGTCCTGCATAACATCGTCCACCTGCTTGCCGCCGATGGTTGCAGAATTCCAGGAAACAAACTCACTGTCTCCGTGCTCGCCGCAGACAAATGCCTCCACGCTCTTGGCATCCAGATCATACATTTCCGACAGCTCACAGCAGATTCGTGCCGTGTCCAGCGTTGTGCCACTTCCGATCACGCGGTTCTTCGGCAGCCCGGACAGTCGCCATACATAATAGGTCATGATATCGACAGGATTGGATACCACAACAAAAATTCCGTTGAAGCCGCTCTTCATCACCGAGCCCACAATGCTCTTCATAATCTTCATGCTGGGCTCCAGCATCTTCAGACGATCATGAGAATCCTTCGGCATCGGTGCTGACGCCGTGATAATAACGATATCTGCGTCCGTACAGTCCGAATAATCTCCGGCCTTTACCTGAATGTTGCGGTTCATAAAATAAATGGAGTGCTGCATATCCAGTGCTTCCGCATATGCCTTATCCTTGTTGACATCAATCAGCACGATCTCCTCGCACAGTCCCTGATTGACAATGGTATAAGCCGTTGTGGCTCCCACGTTGCCGACACCGACAATTGCTACCTTGGAATTCTTAAAGCTCATCCTAACCTCCTGCTGTTTTACATCTGACTCTCTATTCCCGTTTTTCCTTTCCTTCAACTATTATAGTCTTTGCCATAGGCAAAACAATGGTCCTTGACCGGCTTCATCATTCTTTTCTCATATCGTTGTCATTTCCTTCTCGATATTGGAAGAACCATTTTAATAGGCTATGATGGGGCCGGAAACGGTAAAATACATGGTAAGGTACGTGATATTTTATCT
The DNA here is from genome assembly GCA_000431495.1 of Firmicutes bacterium CAG:791. GTDB lineage: Bacteria > Bacillota > Clostridia > Lachnospirales > Lachnospiraceae > CAG-791. Next base: position 65,960 of record HF986529.1, read on the forward strand.
GATGCATTGCTGCAGGGGATCCGCAGCAGAAAGGGGAACTATGAAAATCGTAATTATCGGCGCAGGGGCAATGGGCTGCCTCTACGGTGCCTATTTAAGCAGAAACAACGACGTCGTCATGCTGGACAGCTACAAGCCTCAGGTGGATGCCATCAACGAAAACGGCATCCGTGTTCTTGAAGAGGACGGTACCGAAGGCATCTATGATCACGTCCGTGCGGCACTTTCCGGAGAATACCGGGAGGAGGCTGACCTCGTCATCGTTTTCGTCAAATCCACCTTTTCCGAGGACGCACTCCGCACCAACCGCAAGCTCTTCGGCGAGAATACGCTGGTGATGACACTGCAGAACGGTGCCGGAAACGACCGCAAGATCGCACAGTACGTCGACAGGAAGAACATCATCATCGGTACCAGCAAGCATAACTCCGTCAATCTCGGCGGCGGAGAGGTACGCCACAGCGGGCACGGTACTACCACCATCGGCAGCAACCTGAAGGAGAACGCAAACCTTGCAGTCATCCGTGATCTTCTGGAGGAGAGCGGCTTCCATGCGGAAATCACCGAGGACATTCAGCGCATCATCTGGAGCAAGCTCTTTGTCAATCTCTCCATCAATACCTTTACCGCCATTACCCGCTCTCCCATCTGCTCCATGATCGACAATCAATATGCGTGGGATTTTGCCGAAAAAATGATCTGTGAGGCGGTCGATGTCGCAGAAGCGGACGGCACCCACTTCTCCTACATGGAGGTTCTGAACATGGTGCACCACGTCTGTGAGGATGCAGGAAAGGGCTTCTCCTCCATGTCACAGGACGTCATGCACTGCCGCCGTACCGAAATTGACGCCATCAACGGAGCCATTGTCGAGCAGGCAAAGCTCTATAACGTTCCCGTTCCGTACAACACGCTGATCGTGGATCTGATCCACGCCATCGAAGGCTCCTACAAATACCAGGAGCAGCAGTAATCGGTCCGGCACGTCAGCGGGTTAAATCCTTCACCCATTTATATTTCCGGAAATGATACAGCACCCACGGCAGCTTGCCAACCTCGTCGACACAGGTGCAGGCATAGATCACAACCACCGGCCAGTGGAAGAAATAGGTTCCGGCAGCTGCAAGGGGGATGGCGATGCACCACATGCAGACCGCAAGGCTGTACATATCAAACAGCGTATCACCGCCCGCACCGAAAATTCCATTGATCGTCACATCATTCACTGCGCGCCCGATCATATAGAATGCCGTTACAAGGAGCATTCCCTTCAGATAGGAGACGGATTCCGGAGTCAGCTTCACGAAGTGCAGAATAACCGGAATCGACACGCACATCAGAGTCAGCATGATAAGTCCCGAAAGGAACGAGATTTTCATCAGGCGGATTCCGTAGCTCTTTCCCCGCTCCAGGTTCCCTGCTCCCAGCTCATTTCCGACCATGATCCCGGCAGCACCCGAAATACCGCCGCTCAGGCAGCAGATCACGTCACGGACCACCGCGGCCACCGAATTTGCTGCAGCAGCGTCTGTTCCCAGATGCCCCATGAAGGAAGGATAGGAAGCGAACCCGATTCCCCAGAAAAGGCTTGCCCCCAGAAGGGGCAGCATGCATCTGCGGAAGTCCCGCGCAAGCTCTCGGTTCCGGTAAAACATCCGGCTTGCGTCAGGATGCAGATATCCAGGTCTCAGCGAAATAAAGATCGCGGCCGCAAGCTCCAGAATTCTTGAAATCAGCGTTGCCGCAGCTGCGCCGCGAACCCCCATTTCCGGAACTCCCGCAAGTCCGTAAATAAAAACTGCATTCAGCACAATATTGACGCAGACCGTTGCCGAGCTGATCGCCGCCGTTGTTTTTGCATGGTCACTGATCTTCATGACAACCAGATAGCACTGCGAAATTCCCGTGATAAGGTAAGAAAACGCAGCAATCCGGAGATACTCCGCGCCGTACGTGATCAGAATTTCCTCATTGGTAAATATGCACATCAGGTATTCCGGAAGGCACAGACACGCCAGACAGAAAACCGCAGAAATGATTCCGCACAGGCGCAGTGCCATGCAGAAAATATCATCCACCGTGCGGGCATCCCCTTTTCCCCAGTACTGGGCCCCGAGAATGCCAAGTCCCGCAACGGTCGCGCCCAGGAACATGTTCTGAATGAACTGAAACTGCGTTGCCAGAGACACTGCTGACATATAGTTCTGATCCATGCCTCCCAGCATGAAGGCATCTGCTACTGCCACCAGCGCCAGCATCAGATTCTGCAGAACAATCGGCACCATCAGTGTCCAGAGCTTTTTGTAAAATACATCGTTTCTGTCCTTGAACATACTTTTCTTCCCATCCCGCTTTCTAATCTTCTTTCAGTTTCAGATTGTCAAAATTAAACACATCGCTCATGGAGAATACCAGCGGATTCTCCTGCTCGCTGATCATGGATTTCAGCTTCTTAAACATCTGCTCATCCCTGGACTGGCGATACAGATTTGCCGTATTGCGGGCGTCCACCAGCCCGTCATGCGCTCTTC
>HF986529.1:68519-69693 GCA_000431495.1 Firmicutes bacterium CAG:791
CTCTTCCGTCAAAATCAAGGCCGCCGAGCCCCACCGCTTCCTCCAGTTTGATCGGGTGATGTATGCCGACCAGCCGGCTGAATTCCTTCTGAAAATCCTTCCAGTGCCGCAGCATATACGTCAGCTTTTCATCCGGCTTGATGCCCTTGAGACGGCATTCTCCGCGAATCTGATTCAGATCGGCCTTGCTCCACGAATACATGGTGTAGCCTTCCCCGCACCAGTCCGTAAAGCGTCCCAGTACCTCGGGAAACGCATCTGCCTCCGCCACCATCTGCGTCGTAATCCCGGTCAGCTCTTCATACCGGGGCAGAATTCCCTCACTGTACAGCGGCTTTACATACTCACAAAAGGACGCAATTTCCTCATACCGCTCATCCAGCATGACCGCACCGACCTCAATGGTCTCAAATTTGAAAATCGTCCGCTCCTGCACATATTCCGGAGCAACCGGATGCATCTCCAGATCCACAAAAATTCGATTCATCTTTCTACCTTTTCAGCTCCAGAAGACCGCTCCCCACCGCAATGGCAAGGTCCAGCTTCTTCTGCATTCCATCATCGAATTGTACCATAACACGGTTTTTCTTTTCATCCAGTACCAGAATATCTCCGCAGCCATAGCGTGAATGGATCACTCTTTTCTGCCCCTGCTGCACCTTCTCACAGAATTCACGGACCTTATCCGGATTCCGGACGCCTTGTCTGGCCGTCTGTTTCGCGGAGCGGACTGCCGCATGCCTTGGCGGCAGAAGCTCTTTTGCAAATTCCGACCCCTGCGGAAGCTTCAGAATGGTCAGTTCATTCCTGGCACGGGTAATCCCGACATAGAAAATGCGCCGCTCCTCCTCATAGGCCGCCAACTCTTCCTTCCCTTCCCTGCCGCGTTTTCCTGTCGAAGGAGAACATGCCGGGAAAACACCGTCTCCCACATCCATCAGAATGACACGGTCATATTCAAGCCCCTTGCTTCCGTGAATTGTAGAGAGAATAAAGCTGCATGCCGGGTCATATTCTTTTTCCCGGATAGAGGTCTGAAGGCTCTGCATTCGGAGAAACAACGCCTCCATCGAATTCTCTCTGGCGGCGAGGAATTCCAGAAGATCCAGCTTCCCGCGTCCAAGGCTCATGCGCTCCAGATACGCGCCGTACCCAAGAGGTCCCTCGATCAGCT